>NZ_JAGETK010000010.1:0-173938 GCF_017573605.1 Salmonella sp. 32070601201500089SM | reverse complement strand
GGGAGCTGCTGCGCCGGCTGGTGAGCCGCGACCACACGGATATCCGGGTGTTAAGCCTGTATGCGTTCAGCGCCTTTGAGCAGCAGCGCTTTGGCGAGGCGGTGGCGGCCTGGGAGATGATGCTGAAGCTGCTGCCGGCGGGTGACGCCCGGCGGGCGGTGATAGAGCGCAGTATCCGGCTGGCGCAGGAGAAATAAGACCCTGACGGCCCGGTGGCGTGGCGCCATCGGGCCTGGCTATCCCAACGATACGCTAAAGCCTGAAAGTGAAGCCCGTGTGCAGTATGATGACGAGCATCGTCTCTTATCAGGACATCCCATGAAACAAATCACCTTTACGCCGCGCCATCACCAGCTTACCAACACCAATACCTGGACACCTGACAGCCAGTGGCTGGTCTTTGATGTGCGGCCTTCAGGCGCGTCATTTACGGGCAAGACTATTGAGCGTGTCAATGTGCATACCGGCGACGTGGAGGTGATTTATCGCGCCGTGCAGGGCGCGCATGTCGGTGTGGTGACGGTGCATCCTGCCGACAATCACTATGTGTTTATTCATGGCCCTGAAAACCCTGATGAGACGTGGCATTACGATTTCCACCACCGCCGGGGCGTTATTGCAACGCCGGGAGGCGTGACTAACCTCGATGCGATGGATATTACTGCGCCGTATACTCCCGGCGCGCTGCGCGGCGGCAGCCACGTCCATGTGTTTAGCCCGAACGGCGAGCTGGTGAGTTTTACCTATAATGACCACGTTCTGCATGAGCGAGATCCGGCGCTGGATCTGCGCAATGTCGGCGTGGCCGCGCCGTATGGGCCGGTTACGGTGCCGGTTCAGCATCCGCGCGAATACAGCGGTAGCCACTGGTGCGTACTGGTTAGCCGCACGACGCCTGCGCCGAGACCTGGCAGCGATGACATTAACCGCGCCTATGAAGAGGGCTGGGTGGGCAACCGCCAGATCGCCTTTATTGGCGATACGCTGTCGCTGACGGGCAAAAAAGTCCCGGAGCTGTTTATTGTCGATTTACCGTGTCATGAAAACGGCTGGAAACAGGCAGGCGACACGCCGCTGACGGGAACCGAATCAACGATGCCATCGCCGCCGTTGGGCGTAGTTCAGCGGCGTCTTACCTTTACTCACCAGCGTGTTTATCCTGGACTCACTAACGAACCACGCCACTGGGTCCGCAGTAATCCGCAGGCGACGGCGATCGCCTTTTTGATGCGGGACGATAACGGCGTAGCGCAACTGTGGCTGATATCGCCGCAGGGAGGCGAGCCCCGGCAGTTAACGCATCATGCGACCGGCGTACAGTCAGCGTTTAACTGGCATCCGTCGGGTAAATGGCTGGGACTGGTGCTGGAAAATCGGATTGCCTGCTGCGACGCACAAAGTGGGAGGATCGACTTCTTAACCGCCAGGCACGACAACCCGCCGTCTGCGGACGCCGTCGTTTTTTCACCGGATGGGCGACACGTCGCATGGATGGAAGAGGTGAAAGGGTTCCGTCAGCTATGGGTGACGGAAACCGGGCGATAAATCAGGGAGGAGGCATCTTCGCCGGGGGGATGACGGCATTGGTCATTTTCGTCTCCTCCTCGCTTTTCTCGACGCGCGATCTTACCGAACTGTCTTTGCGGAAGATGTCCCACGGCAGAAGGATCGTATCCATCACGGCGGTAAACGGCATATCCAGGATGGCCAACGATTTGGTGCCCCAGTTTGTCTCATCGTTACCGATCATCGTAGCGCTGGCGCGCGTGCCAGGATAAGTACCCTCTTTACCGCCGGTGTGCGACATGACGCTTGAACAACCGCCTAATAAAAGCATCCCATTCCATATTATCAGCGTTAACCACACGTTTTTTATCATCACTCATTCATCTGTTGGTTGTCGTTATTTGCATGATGAGTTATAGCGATCCGTTGCTAAAAATAACATCACCAGTACGTGGCACTGTGGCGGTAATCGCACTTTAACAATCAGTGCTGTCCCAACCAGTCTATGCAATAGCCAATAAACTGCAAAAAAAAGTCGGATTAAAATACTTGAAAAGTACGTATTCAGACCCATTTATAAGACGTAGTGAATAGAAGGGCACGCCTGATGGGTGTTCTGGCAATCCTGGCCTGTCCATGATGGAAGGTCTGACATTCTCGCTGATTTCAGGAGTTTATGATTATGCGTAACTTTGATTTATCCCCGCTGTACCGTTCTGCCATTGGTTTTGACCGTCTGTTTAACCTGCTTGAAAATAACCAAAGCCAAAGTAATGGCGGCTACCCTCCGTACAACGTTGAGCTGGTAGACGAAAACCACTACCGCATCGCCATTGCCGTTGCCGGTTTCGCGGAAAGCGAACTGGAGATTACTGCCCAGGATAATTTACTGGTGGTAAAAGGCGCTCATGCGGACGAGCAGAAAGAACGTACTTACCTGTATCAGGGCATTGCCGAGCGTAACTTTGAACGTAAGTTCCAGTTAGCGGAGAACATTCACGTTCGCGGCGCAAACCTGGTCAACGGGCTGCTGTATATCGAACTGGAGCGCGTGATTCCGGAAGCGAACAAACCGCGCCGTATCGAAATTAACTGATTCCGTCGGGTCGCGTTGCGCGGCCTGTCATCCCATGCTCGCCGTCAGGGAGCATATTCGCACGTAAAGTGTGAAGGTAAAAACTCGCTTCTTAGAAGGAGAAATGATTATGCGTAACTACGATTTATCCCCACTGCTGCGTCAATGGATCGGTTTTGACAAGCTGGCCAATGCGCTGCAAAACAGCGGCGAAAGCCAGAGCTTCCCGCCCTATAACATCGAAAAAAGCGACGATAACCATTATCGCATTACCTTAGCGTTAGCCGGTTTCCGTCAGGAAGATCTGGATATTCAACTGGAAGGCACGCGCCTGACGGTGAAAGGTACGCCGGAACAGCCGGAAAACGAGCCCAAATGGTTACATCAGGGCCTGGTCATGCAGCCTTTTAGCCTGAGCTTTACGCTGGCTGAGAATATGGAAGTTTCCGGCGCGACGTTTACCAACGGCCTGCTGCATATTGATTTAACCCGTAACGAGCCGGAAACCATTGCGCCGCAGCGTATCGCCATTAACGAACGCTCCGCATTAAATAGCTAATAAGCTCCTTGCCTTGCCCCGCCAGAGATGGCGGGGCTTTTTTGTGCCACGAAAAAGGGTAAGACGCTGCCGAAGTCAGGACGTCTGGGCGGTTTTGTAACATGAGAATGTGCGCCATGCTGTATATATGCCTTAACGGTTCAGTCATAATCCCTATAAATTGAAATGTTACTCACAGGGAAGAAAAGATGAGTGATATCGCATTGACGGTCAGCGTTCTGGCGTTGGTGGCGGTTGTCGGTTTATGGATCGGCAACATTAAAGTGCGCGGTGTCGGCTTTGGTATTGGCGGTGTTCTGTTCGGCGGTATTATCGTCGGCCACTTCGTCGATCAGGCTGGGGTGACGCTGAGCGGCGATATGCTGCACTTTATCCAGGAATTCGGCCTGATCCTTTTTGTTTATACCATCGGCATACAGGTGGGGCCGGGGTTTTTCGCCTCGCTGCGCGTTTCCGGGCTGCGTCTCAATCTGTTTGCTGTTCTGATTGTGATTATGGGCGGGTTGGTCACCGCGATTCTGCATAAAATTTTCGCTATTCCGCTGCCAGTGGTGCTGGGGATTTTCTCCGGCGCAGTCACCAATACGCCTGCGTTAGGGGCGGGTCAGCAAATCCTGCGCGATCTGGGAACGCCAGTGGATCTGGTGGATCAGATGGGGATGAGCTATGCGATGGCGTATCCGTTTGGCATCTGCGGTATTTTGCTCACCATGTGGCTGATGCGGCTGATTTTTCGCGTTAACGTCGAGGCGGAGGCGCAGAAGCACGAATCCTCTCTCGCTAACGGTCATTCATTAATTCAGACAATGAATATCCGTGTCGAGAATCCGAACCTCAATAATATGGCTATCCAGGATGTGCCGATCCTGAACAGCGATAAAATCATTTGCTCACGCCTGAAACGCGACGACACGCTGATGGTGCCGTCGCCGGGGACGATTATCCAGGCAGGCGACCTGCTGCACCTCGTCGGCCAATCTACCGACCTGCATAACGCGCAACTGGTGATCGGTAAGGAAGTGGACACCTCGTTGTCGACGCGCGGCACGGATTTACGTGTCGCGCGTGTGGTCGTCACCAACGAAAAAGTGCTCGGCAAACGTATCCGCGATTTGCACTTTAAAGAGCGTTATGACGTGGTTATCTCCCGCCTTAACCGCGCGGGCGTTGAGCTGGTCGCCAGCAGCGACGCTAGCCTGCAGTTTGGCGACATTCTCAATCTGGTGGGGCGTCCTGCCTCGATTGATGCGGTAGCCAATGTGGTCGGCAACGCGCAGCAAAAACTCCAGCAGGTGCAGATGCTGCCGGTGTTTATCGGCATCGGATTAGGGGTTCTGCTTGGGTCAATCCCGTTGTTTGTGCCGGGATTCCCGGTCGCGCTAAAACTGGGGCTGGCTGGCGGGCCGCTGATCATGGCGCTAATTTTGGGGCGTATCGGCAGCATCGGTAAGCTGTACTGGTTTATGCCGCCGAGCGCCAACCTCGCGCTGCGTGAATTAGGCATCGTTTTGTTTCTGGCGGTCGTTGGGCTGAAATCCGGCGGCGATTTTGTCGATACGCTGACACAGGGCGAAGGATTAAGCTGGATTGGCTACGGTATTTTCATCACCGCTATTCCGCTGATTACCGTCGGTTTGCTGGCGCGAATTTTTGCCAAAATGAACTACCTGACGCTGTGCGGGATGCTGGCCGGTTCGATGACCGATCCGCCAGCGCTGGCATTTGCCAACAATCTTCATGCCACCAGCGGCGCGGCGGCGCTCTCTTACGCGACCGTCTATCCGTTAGTGATGTTCCTGCGTATTATCACGCCACAACTGCTGGCGGTGATTTTTTGGGGAATGGGTTAGCGCCTGATGGCGCGTTGCTTATCCGGCCTATGCACTGTGTTAAATCCAGGCTGGATAACGCGCGCCGCACCGGCCACACTTCTGCTCTTCTTCTTATCTTCTTCCTCAATGAACGCGCTAATCAGCGTAATGGCAACGAGCATAATTCCAATTTTTTTCAGTTAGTTATCAATCTTCATCGCCTTTTTTTTCGTCGCGACGGGTGGTTTTTCAGCTTTTAATTCGGCAATAATGCCTTTCCTGGCGGTGGCGTTGAAAAAGGTCGCAACTGAAATGAAAAATAGCGGGAATGAGCGCGGTTGCGCCGAAACACGTCACCAGTGAACTACAGTTATTTTGCAATAAGATTCCCTTGCTGCGGGATAATGTGAAGCATATCAGCAACAACGTGAGTGGTATTCTGAAAACGAACGGGAATACATAAGAACGTAAAAGGAGTCGTCATGAAGATTTCCCGCCTCGGAGAAGCGCCGGATTATCGCTTCTCACTGGCAAATGAGCGCACCTTTCTGGCGTGGATTCGCACCTCGCTGGGATTTCTGGCGGCAGGCGTCGGTCTTGATCAGCTCGCCCCGGATTTTGCCACGCCGGTGATCCGTGAACTGCTGGCGCTACTGTTGTGTCTGTTTGCGGGCGGCCTGGCGATTTATGGCTATCTACGCTGGTTACGTAATGAAAAAGCGATGCGCCTGAAAGAGGATTTGCCTTATACCCATAGCCTGTTGATCATCAGCGTTATTTTGATGATTGTCGCGGTGATAGTTATGGGGCTGGTACTGTATGCCGGATAGTCGTAAAGCCCGTCGGCAGAACGATCCGGGACTGCAACCGGAGCGTACGTCGCTGGCCTGGTTTCGCACGCTGCTGGGATACGGGGCGTTAATGGCGTTAGCCGTCAGGCACCACTGGCATCAGGCGGGGTTCTTGTTCTGGGTGTCAATCAGCGTTCTGGCGATAGTGGCGGTGATTCTTTGGCGTTATACCCTGAGTCGTAATTTGATGGATGTCGCGCATAGCGATTTTTCCGAAACTCATGTCGTGCGTGACAAATTTTTGATCTCCCTCGCGGTGTTGTCGCTCGCAATCCTGTTTGCTGTTACCCATATTCGCCAACTTATTGCATTTATCGGGAATTTTATATGACAGGACGTCAGGACATTGTCGTGAGTGATGACCAGATTCAGGTCGTCGTAAATCGCCAGAATAGCCAGCGCCCTCAGCAACTGTACCGTAACTTACAACGGCTCGGCATTCGCAATGTCCATTTTATCCCATTGTTGGAACATGACCGGAACGGAATGTTGACCGAGGATTCATTGTGTTCAGCAGACTGGGGGCGGTTTTTAAATAGCGTATTTGATATTTGGGTACGTGAAGATATTCAGCGTATCTCGGTCCGCCTTTTTGATGAGACGCTACAGCAGTGGTGCGGCGGCAAGAATGGCGTTGAAGCGCCGGACAAGGCGCCGCTAAGCGCTGAATGTCAGAAGTGCTCTTTCTTGCGCTTTTGCGGCGGCGGATGTCCTGAGCATCGGGATAGCCAGGGGAAAAACCGGCTTTGTGAGGGCTACCAGACCTTTTTTAACTACTCCTCGCCGCATATGCGGGTGATGCGGGATTTACTGAAGCAGCATCGCTCGCCGGAGGAGTTGATGGCGATGCTGCGTTAGCCTCACAGGCCTGATAAGCGTAGCGCCATCAGGCGATGGCGTGCCGGATGGAGCAGCCGTCTTTCCGGCACTGAGCGAGTATTAGCGTCCTTTCGCCAGGTATTGTTCCATTTCATCTTCCGGCACCATGCCGCCCCCGGTTGCCCATACCAGATGCGTCGCGTTGCCGAGCTGCGTCTGACTGAATCCATGCCTTTGCTGATACGCGGCGGCGGCGCAAATGCGCTGTGGTCCGGCCATCCCCGCCAGAGCTGATGGCTCCAGTCGAATTCCTTCCTCCTGCGCCAGCCAGCCCAGCATGTCATACATTGTTTGATCGTCTAAGGTATAGAGGCCGTCAAGCAGACGCTCCATTGCCCGACCAACAAAGCCCGAAGCGCGACCTACCGCCAGGCCGTCAGCCGCCGTCAGGTTATCAATACCGATATCTTGTACTGAGATGGCATCGTGCAGACCGGTATAAACGCCGAGTAACATGCAGGGTGAATGGGTCGGTTCGGCAAAGAAACAGTGGACGTTGTCGCCAAACGCCAGTTTCAGGCCAAAGGCGACGCCGCCAGGGCCGCCGCCAACGCCGCACGGCAGATAAACAAACAGTGGGTGACTGGCGTCAACGACGCGTCCCTGTTGCGCGAATTGCGCTTTCAGGCGCTGGCCCGCTACCGCATAGCCCAGAAATAGCGTGCGAGAGTTTTCGTCGTCGATAAAGAAACAGTTTGGATCGGATTGCGCTGCTTTACGGCCCTGCTCAACCGCCACACCGTAATCATCCTCGTATTCCACGACCGTCACGCCGTGGCTACGCAGCTTCGCCTTTTTCCAGGCGCGGGCGTCGGCAGACATATGTACCGTCACTTTAAAACCGATGCAGGCGCTCATGATACCGATCGATAGCCCCAGATTGCCGGTTGAACCGACGGCGATACTGTACTGGCTGAAGAATTGTTTAAAATCCGGCGAAAGCAGCACGCTATAGTCATCGTCGGTGGTTAACAGACCCGCCTCCAGCGCCAGTTTTTCCGCGTGCGTTAGCACCTCATAGATGCCGCCGCGCGCTTTAATGGAACCAGATATTGCCAGGTGACTGTCTTTTTTTAACAGCATTTCACCGTCGATCGTTTGCCCATACTCTTTTTCCAGCCGTTTTTGCATGGCCGGAATAGCGACCACGTCAGATTCGATTATGCCGCCAGCGGCAGCGGTTTGCGGAAACGCTTTCGCCAGATACGGCGCAAAGCGCGCCAGACGGTCATGGGCGGCGTTTACGTCCTGCTCCGTCAGGCCGACATACGGTAGACCTTGTGCAAGAGAGGTGGCGCCCGGGTTAAACCAGGTGGTTTCTTTGAGGGCGACCAGATCCTCGACCAAAGGATACCGGGCGATGAGCTTTTGTATGTTTTCCATAGTACGTCTCTTTACGATCAGATGATAAAGGAAAGCAGGAATGTGCCAGCCAGTGCAACGACAGATGCGATAAACGTGGCCGTCGTATAGTATTTAAACGTTTCATTCAGCGTAGCGCCGCAATACTGCTTGACCAGCCAGAACAGGGAATCGGTCACGATCGTGCAGCCAATGGCGCCGGAACCAATGGCAATCGCAATGATCTCCGGGCTGACGTCAGGATAGAGAGGCAGCATGGGCGCAACAATCGCGGTGGCGCCCATCATCGCCACCGTCGCAGAGCCGACCGCCGCGTGCAGAATCAGCGCTACCAGCCATGCCAGCAGAATCGGGTGCATATGCATATTTGAGAGGATCACCGCCAGCGTGTCCGCCAGCCCGCTACTTTTGAGAATGGCGTTGAACGCGCCGCCCGCGCCGATAATCAGCAGGATGTTCGCAATGGCGCCAAAGCCGTTTTCGGTGTGGGTAAGTAGCGCGCTCATACCCATATGCTGGCGCAGACCGAGTATGTAATACGCCACAAAGACAGCGATAAACATTGCGGTGATCGGATTACCGATAAACTCCAGCAGCGTATACAACGTGCCGTCTTTCGCCATATTCAGTTCAGCGACGGTTTTCACCAGCATCAGGCCAATCGGCAGCAGAACGGTAAACAGCGTTGCGCCCAGCGATGGCAGGGTGTTTTCGGCGCGCACTTCAAGATCCGCAAACTCTGTCGGTACGGGCTTGAACGGCAGACGATTACCCAGAAACTTTAAGAACAGCGGGCCGCCGACCAATGAGGCCATCAGCCCGACCAGTAGACCGTAGACAATCACCGAGCCGATATCCGCCCCCAGTTTATTTGCGACAAACAGCGCAGCCGGATGCGGCGGTACCACGCAATGGACGGCCATCAGCGCGGTACACAGCGGAATGGCCAGCTTCAGCAGCGAGGTATGGGTCTTTTTAGCGATAGAAAACGCCAGTGGGATGAGCAACACGACGCCCACTTCCACGAACAACGTGATACCGCAAATCAGCCCCACCAGTACCATGATCACGTCAGCAGAGAGCCAGCGGCAGCGCTGGAGCGTAAGCCCGATGCGTTCCGCCGCGCCGGAAACCTCCATCATTTTGCCGAGGATGGTGCCAAGACCGATAACGGCGGCCAGAAAACCGAGCGTACCGCCTATTCCGTTTTCTATCGCCGTGACCATCTCCAGCGGCCCCATGCCCATCATCGCGCCGACAAAGAAACTGGCGAGCAGTAACGCCAGGAAGGGGTGGAATTTAAACTTCACGATGGTCAATACGATTAACACGATGCTGATCAGCAGCGTGCTCACTACCCAGATTTGAGCGTGCATATCTCACCTACCCTGTGATTAATCTGTTCTTATTGGACAGAAAAACAGCACCTCCTGACAAACGATATAATTTGCCATTCACATGATGTAAATTGAATCAACTATGTGATTTCCATCTAATATTGCCTTTATTTTGCGATATGGTTCATTTTGCTTCATCTATGTGCGGATTTTTTCAGCGTGTTTTTTTACACTTCGGGAAATTAAAAGATGACTGAGGTTGCCATGGAACCCCTTCGCGATACCCGAAACCGCTTACTCAACGGCTGGCAGTTATCCAAACTCTATACTTTTGAAGTCGCGGCCAGACACCAGTCCTTTGCTCTGGCGGCAGATGAGCTGTCGTTAAGCCCCAGTGCGGTAAGCCATCGTATCAATCAACTGGAAGCCGAGTTGGGAATCCAGCTATTTGTCCGCTCTCACCGTAAAGTGGAGCTTACCCATGAAGGCAAACGGGTATTCTGGGCGCTGAAATCGTCGCTGGATACGTTGAATCAGGAAATCCTCGATATCAAAAATCAGGAACTGTCCGGCACGCTGACCGTGTATTCACGTCCCTCTATCGCCCAGTGCTGGCTGGTGCCTGCGCTGGGGGACTTTACCCGTCGCTATCCGTCAATTTCTCTCACTATGCTGACCGGCAACGATAACGTTAACCTACAGCGTGCCGGCATTGACCTGGCTATCTATTTTGACGATGCGCCGTCGGCGCAGCTCACGCACCATTTTTTAATGGATGAGGCGATTTTGCCCGTTTGCAGCCCGGATTACGCCCATCGTTTCGCCTTGCAGGACAACCTGAATAACCTGCGGCACTGTACGCTCTTACACGACAGACAGGCGTGGAGTAACGATTCTGGCACCGATGAGTGGCACAGTTGGGCGCAGCATTTTGCGGTAAATTTGCCGGATTCATCCGGCATTGGCTTCGATCGTTCTGATTTAGCGGTGATTGCCGCGATGAACCACATTGGCGTGGCGATGGGGCGTAAACGGCTGGTGCAAAAGCGTCTCGACAGCGGTGAACTGATTGCGCCTTTTGGTGACATGAGGCTGAAATGTCATCAGCATTATTATGTCACCACTCTGCCTGGCAGGCAGTGGCCGAAAATCGAGGCATTTATTCGCTGGTTGCAGGAACAGGTGTGAAGATTTATTACGCTTTGTCGCTACACCTGCCGGGAGTGAATATGCTAAATACGTGCTATCACCGTGGTAAAAATTTTAGGGGGCGTCGTGTTTAAACCGCTTATTGCCTCTCTCATGCTGACCAGCGCGGTCGTCTATGCGAAACCGATGCCTTTGACGGCGGCGCGCTATGCGCAGCAGCTTGGCGTTGGGATGGATGTTGACTGGGCGCGAACGGAACGGGGTATTCGTGAGTTTGATCCGTTGGTCGTGCGGGATTTTAAGGCAAAAGGGTTAACGCATGTCCGTATTCGTGTGGCAGGCGCGCCGACGGAAGCGCGCCTCATCCATTTGCGTAAGCTGGTAGAAGCCTGCGAATACTATGGCGTCATACCCATTATTGCCTATCAGGCGGATGCGTATAAAACCGATCCCAGCGCCAGCCATGAAAAGGAGCTGATCAACTGGTGGAGCGTGGTCGCGCGCTATTTTGGCCAGACATCCCCGCTTCTGGGGTTCGATCTCATTTATGAGCCTGCCGACAAACTTAATCATAATATGGCGTCGCTGAATCGCGTATATGACAAAACCATCCGCCTGATTCACGCCATTGACCCACAGCGGATGATTTTCGTTGCCCCCCGCATGCGCGCCGCGCCGGAGGATTTGTCGGCGCTTAAACTGCCGGCGCAAAGCCAGAACTATGTACTGGCGGAGTGGCACATCTTCCCGTGGGGACCCCTGAAAAGCGGCGGTAAATATCCGTGGACGTCAGGCACGGCGGCGGAAAAAGCGGCGATTCGGGCACGGATTAACGCTGCGGTTCGCTGGCAGCATAAGACCGGCCATGCAAGCTGGGTGGGCGGATGGGCGCCGGGAGAGTCGATAAAAATGACGCCGGTCGCTTCACAGTTCGCGTTTGCCCGTTTTATGGCCTGCGAGCTGAAAAAAGCGCATATTCCGTATGCGATAAACGCGGACACTCAGTTTTATGACGGCGAAGAAGGAGCGTGGCGTCCGGCGCAGGAGTCCCTGCTCAATGCGATGATCGCGCCGGAATGTGAAACGCCCGGCAAAAAGCCGGGCGAGGGGAATGTTAAACCGTCTGTCCCTGATGCGATATCCGTGACGCCAGCGGCAGCCAGCACGCCAGGATCAGCAATCCCATAAGGGTCATCAGCAATCCCAGACTGCCCTGACCGGTTTGCGGCAGCATTGCCGAAAGCCACGCCAGTACGCCGGAACCAATATTTTGCAGCCCGCCGACCAGCGCGCCAGCGGTGCCTGCGAGGAACGGAAACGGCTCCATCGCGCCGCTGGTGGCCAGTGGAAATAACATCCCGGCGCCAAAGAAAAACAGCGCAGCGGGGATGAGTAGCGTCCAGACGTTCATCACGCCAAACCAGCCGGGAATCCACATCATAAGGCCTGCCAGCAGACAGCAAATAACTGACTGCCACATCAGGGTTGAGAAGCGTTTATTCGGGCGTCCGGCAAACCAGGCGCCGAAGAACGCCGCCGGAATCGGCAGAATAAACAGAATGCTTACCACCATACTGCTGAGACCTAATACTGCCCCCATCAGCACGCCGGAACAGGCTTCAAAGACCGCAATGCCAGCCAGCCCGCCGATTAGCATCAGCAGATAACAGTTAAATGCGCCGTTGCCAAACAGCGTTTTATAGCTGGCGATCAGCCGTGTGCGCGGCGCGCCGGCGGGGCGGGTTTCCGGCATCCAGCGCGCCATGCTGAAGGTGACGCCAGCGCAAAGCACCAGCAGGAAAGCGTAACACGCGCGCCAGTTCCACAGGGTATCCAGCAGGCCGCCAATCAGCGGCGCTAACAGCGGGCTGACCAGAATCCCCATATTTAACAGGCTATTGGCGTGACGAAGTTGCGTTCCTTCATACAGATCGCGCGGGAGCGTTCTCGCCATTACTCCGCCAACGCCGGTTCCCATCCCTTGCATGGCGCTGGCGGCAATCAACACCGTCAAACTATGCGTGGTCATGGCGATCAGAGTCGCTACCATAAAAATAGACATGCCGACGAGGATTACGGGGCGGCGCCCAACCCGGTCGGAAAGCGGGCCGTAAAACAGTTGCGAGACGCCGTAGGTCAGGAGGTAAGCAGCCATTACGCTCTGGACGGCGCCTTCCCGGACGTTTAGCGCTTGTGCCATATCGGCGATGGCGGGAATATAAATGGTTTGCGCCATCTGCCCTACGGCCACCAGTAACACCAACATCAACAACAAATTGACGTTTCTCTGCCTTTTCATTTCGCTGATTACTTTTCAAAAAAAGAAAAAATAAGAATAACTTGCTGCGCATTCCCATAAATGCGAGAGGAATCTATCACACCAGAAAAAGAAGGCCAGACAGCGACCAGTAATGGCAGGCGAAGGAACGGCAGGATATGTAAACAAAAGCGGCAACAAATGTTGCCGAGAATGTGTTACGTCTGCGGCTGTCATTGGGCGATCATGACAGACGGAGTAAAATCGCCCCGAGGGCAATCCCGCCAGCCGCCACCAGACGTAGCCCGGCCACTTTCTCTTTAAGCAACAGCCAGGCTATCAGCGCGCCGAATAAAATCGACGTCTCACGCAGCGCGGCGACCACCGCCAGCGGCGCCTGGGTCATGGCCCATAGCGCCAGCCCATAAGATCCCATAGTGCCAATCCCGCCAAAAATGCCTTTTTTCCACTGTTGCGCCAGATAACGCGACGCTTCCCGCCGCCGCGCAATCATCGCCCAGGTTAACAGGCAGGCGCCGTTGAGAAAAAATGACCATAGCGTATAGCCCAGCGCCGTTTCGGAGAGTCTTACGCCGGTCCCGTCCACCAGCGTATATCCGGCAATAAAACAGGCGTTAGTTAATGCCAGCACGACACCACGTTGAGAACTGGCGCGGCCATTACAGGCCATCCCAAGTATCGCCATGCAGATCACTGCGATGCCGACCCAGGCCATCGACGACAGGCTGTCGCCAAGAAACAGAACGCTAATGAGCGCCACCAGCAGCGGCGCGGTGCCGCGCATAAGAGGATAGGTCTGGCTCATGTCCGAGACCTGATAGGTTTTCGCCACCAGGACGGTATACACCACCTGGAGCGCGGTAGAGGCCGCTAAAAAAGGGATACTGGCGTGAGCTGGCGGCGGCGAGAAGGGCAAAAGGATCAATGCCATGACCGCCGCGGAACCGCTGACGCCGATCGCGGCGTAGAGCTTATCGTTTCCCGCTTTGACAATGGCGTTCCAGCTGGCATGTAGCAGCGCGGCGAACAGCAAAATACAGAAAACGGAAAGGGTCATAGCGTCAGGCGTCGTTGAGGGTGTCATAAAAACGTAACATACCCGGGAAGCGAAAGACCAGCGGATAAGGTGAAAGGGGAGCGGTTGCCCGCTCCCCTTCGGTGCGGCTTGAATCTGAATTACTTAAGGTATTTCAGAACAGCATCAAGCAGTTGCAGTGCTGCAACAATGAGTTTCAGGATAAGAATGGTGATATCCACTACGCTCATACGCGTCTCCTGTGGTTAAGGAGCACTGCCAGCCGACGTACCTTTCCGCTGCCTGTTGCCAGCTGTTGCGCACGCGATCCCTTTTGCGAGGAATAGTGTGCGTGTTGACATAACACAGTGTGCTCACGAGGGGGTTAAGGCGCTGACGGCACCACCCGTTTCAGCCAGGACTTCGTTGCGCCGGTTTACGATGCGGCCCCCGCATAACACATTGTGTCAAAGACATTATAGTTAAGTACTGTATAAATGAACAGTAATTTATAGACAGAACGGAGCTTCTGATCCATACTCAAATTCATCAAAATTCGCGCCGAAATTGCGCGTTCTGCACAGAACGCGTATACTTCTGCTGTTGACATAACACAGTGTGCTTCGCGGCTACCACCCGCATTACGCTGTAAGAACCTCGCTTCGGCGAGGTTTTTTGTTTTCCGGCATTGTGAAACGCGTAATCATCAATCCCGGCGATTACCGGAGGGCGCTACGCTTATTACGCCTATACTCAAAACGTGTAAATTCGT
The DNA here is from genome assembly GCF_017573605.1 of Salmonella sp. 32070601201500089SM. Lineage (NCBI taxonomy): Bacteria > Pseudomonadati > Pseudomonadota > Gammaproteobacteria > Enterobacterales > Enterobacteriaceae > Salmonella > Salmonella sp. 32070601201500089SM. The sequence continues at coordinate 159,344 of NZ_JAGETK010000010.1, read as the reverse complement.
AGAAAAATGTGATCGCTGACGCATTTTTGTGCAGATGAAAATTTTTCCGTTGTCATGCTGAAAGCGCTGTGCTTGTATAAAACGTGTTAATAACAAACAGACAAGGCCCCTAATGAACCCTTCCATGCTGAACGCGACCCTACTAACAACTGCGCCATCTCGCGCAGTGGTCGTCGTGCGTGTGGTGGTGGTCGTCGGCAATGCGCCGTAGGGTCCGGAACACACACGATTCCAAAACCCCGCCGGCGCAAACCGGGCGGGGTTTTTTGTTTAAGACACCTTCCCGGAACGTCGGCTCAGAATAAAAGGAATGGAGCATGGCAAGTTCGGGCACAACATCTACACCTCAGCGCTTTACGGGCGCGGAATTTATTGTTCATTTTCTGGAGCGCCAGGGGATTCGTATCGTCACCGGCATTCCCGGCGGTTCGATCCTCCCCGTTTACGACGCGTTAAGCCAAAGCACGCAAATCCGTCATATTCTGGCGCGCCATGAACAAGGCGCGGGGTTTATTGCGCAGGGGATGGCGCGGACGGAGGGTAAACCTGCTGTTTGTATGGCCTGTAGCGGGCCGGGCGCGACCAATCTGGTCACGGCCATTGCCGATGCACGCCTGGATTCCATTCCGTTAATCTGCATTACCGGGCAGGTTCCGGCGTCCATGATCGGTACTGACGCGTTTCAGGAAGTGGATACCTACGGTATCTCTATCCCCATCACCAAGCACAACTATCTGGTCAGAAATATCAATGAGTTGCCTCAGGTGATGAGCGATGCTTTTCGTCTGGCGCAGTCGGGGCGTCCCGGCCCGGTGTGGATAGACGTTCCTAAAGATGTGCAGACGGCGACAATTGAGCTGGATGCGTTGCCGTCGCCGGCGGAAAAATCACCCCCGCCGGAGTTTAGCGCGGAGAGTATCCGCGAGGCCGCCGCAATGATTAACGCGGCGAAGCGTCCTGTGCTGTATCTGGGCGGCGGCGTGATCAATGCGCCGACACGCGTGCGCGAACTCGCGGAAAAAGCGCAACTGCCGACGACAATGACCTTAATGGCGCTGGGAATGCTGCCTAAGGCGCATCCGCTGTCGTTAGGAATGCTGGGGATGCACGGCGCGCGCAGTACCAATTTTATTCTGCAAGAGGCCGATTTACTGATTGTCCTGGGCGCGCGTTTTGATGACCGGGCGATTGGCAAAACGGAGCAGTTTTGTCCGAACGCCAAAATCATCCATGTGGATATCGATCGCGCCGAGTTAGGCAAAATTAAGCAGCCGCATGTGGCTATTCAGGCGGATGTCGATGATGTACTGGCACAGTTAATTCCCCATATCGAGGCACAGCCGCGGGAAGCATGGCATCAGTTGGTGGCGGACTTGCAGCAAGAATTCCCTTGCAGTATTCCCCAGGAAAATAACCCGCTTAGTCACTATGGGCTGATTAATGCGGTCGCCGCCTGTGTGGACGACAACGCGATTATTACCACTGACGTAGGTCAGCATCAGATGTGGACCGCGCAGGCTTATCCGCTCAACCGTCCGCGTCAGTGGCTGACTTCCGGCGGGCTGGGCACCATGGGGTTTGGTCTGCCCGCGGCGATTGGCGCGGCGCTGGCGAATCCGGGCAACAAGGTGCTGTGTTTTTCCGGCGACGGTAGTTTGATGATGAATATTCAGGAGATGGCTACCGCCAGTGAAAACCAGTTGGATGTGAAAATTATCCTGATGAATAACGACGCGCTGGGACTGGTACATCAGCAACAGAGTCTGTTCTATAAACAGGGCGTTTTTGCGGCGACCTATCCGGGAAGCATCAACTTTATGCAGATTGCCGCCGGGTTTGGTCTGGATACCTGTGATTTGAATAACGAAGCCGATCCGCAGGCGGCGTTGCAGGCTATCATTCGTCGTCCTGGACCGGCGTTGATCCATGTGCGCATTGATGCAGAAGAAAAAGTGTATCCGATGGTGCCGCCGGGCGCGGCAAATACAGAGATGGTGGGGGAATAAGCCATGCAGAAACAATCACATGATAACGTTATTCTGGAGCTGACCGTTCGCAACCACCCTGGCGTGATGACCCACGTCTGCGGGCTGTTCGCCCGACGCGCTTTCAACGTTGAGGGTATTCTCTGTTTACCGATTCAGGGTAGCGATCAGAGCCGCATCTGGCTTCTGGTCAATGACGATCAGCGGCTTGAACAGATGATCAGTCAGATCGATAAACTGGAAGACGTGGCGAAGGTGGTACGAAACCAGTCCGATCCCACCATGTTCAATAAAATTGCCGTCTTTTTTGAGTAAGTTATTCACTTTCCGAATCAGGCGTGATGACTTTGACGGAACCATTCCGACAGTGAACGGCATAATCTGTCGGTAATGGGCGATCGCTAATCAGGACATCAAAGGCAGAAAGCGGACCAATGCTGGCAGGCGCGACCTCATCAAGCAGGGCGTGACGCGCCAGCAAAATTTTGCGCAGACCGCGCTCCATCGCTTTACGTTTGGCGGCAAGATCATCCGGGTTAAACCAGCTCACGCCAAAATGTTCATGTACGCCGCTGGCGGAAATAAACACTTTGCGCGGATTGAGCGAATCCAGCGCCGAAGGATTATTGGCATCATAAAAGGCATCGCTCTTGGCCCGATAGGTGCCGCCGCACAGAATCGCCGTGGCATTAGGCTTTTCATTCAGCGCGATAAATACCCGATGCGAGTAGCAAATCCCGGTAAAGGTAATATCATCCGGTATCATGCTGATAACTAATGGCATTTCCGGACCGTTATCAAAAAAAACCAGATCGTTTTCACGCACCAGGCCGGCGGCCAGGATCGCAACGGGAAGGTCGTCCCGATGATGCGTCTTTTTCGCTGGCAGCGGCATATTGGTTGAAGACGTAGGCTTATTTACCATGACGATATAGCCGCCGAGCAGCGTCAGCGGTAAAGGGTCATCATCCTGGCTGAGATCGCGGCGAATGGTCATCACCGAAACTTCCAGCATCCGCGCGGCGTCTTTCAGATGGATTCGATCGGTCTTTTTCAGTAACTCCATCAAGCGTCGGATACGTTCTTTTTGCTTGGTCTCCATTCACACTCTCCGCAAATCATGTTGTTATGTTCCATCAGTAACATTTATGTGTTTCTGAGAACATTACAGTGTGGCACTACTATACGTCCGGCTGTCAGGAAATAAAAGTGGGTTTATTCGCGTTTTTTAACAATAAATAGTTAATTTTCAGTAAATTGTAACAATAAAAATGATTTGGTGCGCGTATGTTCCGCCAGGGATCGTTCACGAAGTAAATGGCAAAATGATCCTCTAATCGCGATCATAGTCACAAATGATACGGAAGTAACATGATAATGTTATTTTAATATCATTGTCGTGTGACGATTTCTGAGAGGGAGTAAAATGGATATCGCGGTTATTGGCTCTAACATGGTGGACCTTATCACCTACACCAACCAGATGCCCAAAGAAGGGGAAACTCTGGAAGCGCCGGCGTTTAAAATCGGCTGCGGCGGAAAAGGGGCGAACCAGGCCGTGGCGGCCGCTAAGCTCAATTCAAAAGTATTGATGTTGACCAAAGTGGGCGACGATATTTTTGCCGACAACACCATTCGTAATCTCGAATCCTGGGGGATCAATACGACGTATGTAGAAAAAGTACCGTGTACCAGCAGTGGCGTAGCGCCGATTTTCGTCAACGCCAACTCCAGCAACAGCATTCTGATCATCAAAGGTGCTAACAAGTTTCTCTCGCCGGAAGATATCGATCGCGCGGCGGAAGATTTAAAAAAATGCCAGCTTATTGTTCTGCAACTGGAAGTTCAGCTTGAAACGGTTTATCACGCAATAGAATTTGGCAAGAAACACGGGATTGAAGTGTTATTAAACCCTGCGCCAGCATTACGGGAATTAGATATGTCTTATGCCTGTAAATGCGATTTCTTTGTACCCAATGAAACCGAGCTGGAAATATTAACCGGTATGCCAGTGGATACCTATGACCATATTCGCGCAGCGGCACGTTCGCTGGTAGATAAAGGGCTGAACAATATTATTGTCACCATGGGCGAGAAAGGCGCGCTGTGGATGACGCGTGACCAGGAAGTCCATGTTCCGGCGTTTAGAGTGAACGCTGTTGATACCAGCGGCGCGGGCGATGCCTTTATCGGCTGTTTCGCGCATTACTACGTCCAGAGCGGGGATGTGGAAGCCGCCATGAAAAAAGCCGTTCTCTTTGCCGCTTTCAGCGTCACCGGGAAAGGCACCCAATCCTCTTATCCAAGTATTGAGCAATTTAATGAGTATCTTTCGTTGAACGAATAACAATCACCCTGCACTGTTAAAGGTAGCACTATGAACGATAAAAACATCGTTCAGATGCCCGACGGGTATCTGAATAAGACACCTCTGTTCCAGTTTATTTTGTTATCCTGTTTATTCCCATTATGGGGATGCGCAGCCGCGTTAAATGATATTCTGATTACGCAATTTAAAAGTGTATTTTCGCTGAGCAACTTTGCTTCGGCATTAGTACAAAGCGCCTTTTATGGCGGTTATTTTTTAATTGCTATTCCGGCCTCGCTGGTCATTAAAAAAACCAGTTATAAAGTGGCGATACTTATCGGCCTGACGCTATACATTGTCGGCTGTACGCTCTTTTTTCCGGCGTCGCACATGGCGACCTACACCATGTTCCTCGCGGCGATTTTCGCCATTGCGATTGGCCTGAGTTTCCTGGAAACGGCGGCGAATACCTACAGTTCGATGATCGGGCCGAAAGCCTACGCCACGCTGCGGCTGAATATCAGCCAGACCTTTTATCCGATCGGCGCGGCGGCAGGCATTTTATTGGGTAAATATCTGGTCTTTTCCGAAGGGGAAAGCCTGGAAAAACAGATGGCGGGCATGAATGCCGAGCAGGTCCACAACTTCAAGGTGCTGATGCTGGAAAACACTCTGGAACCCTATAAGTACATGATTATGGTTCTGGTAGTGGTGATGGTACTGTTCCTGCTGACGCGTTTCCCGACCTGTAAAGTCGCGCAAACCGCGAGTCATAAACGCCCCTCGGCGCTGGATACGTTACGCTATCTCGCCAGCAACGCCCGTTTCCGTCGCGGTATTGTGGCGCAGTTCCTGTATGTGGGAATGCAGGTGGCGGTCTGGTCGTTCACTATCCGTCTGGCGCTGGAGTTAGGCGATATCAATGAGCGCGATGCCTCAACCTTTATGGTCTACAGCTTCGCCTGCTTTTTTATCGGCAAGTTTATCGCCAACATTCTGATGACACGCTTTAACCCGGAAAAAGTCCTGATCCTTTACTCTGTGATCGGCGCGCTGTTCCTGGCCTATGTGGCGCTGGCGCCCAGCTTTAGCGCGGTATACGTGGCGGTGCTGGTCAGTGTTCTGTTTGGCCCCTGCTGGGCGACCATTTATGCCGGAACGCTCGATACCGTCGATAACGAGCATACCGAAATGGCGGGGGCGGTCATCGTGATGGCGATTGTCGGCGCGGCGGTGGTTCCTGCGATTCAGGGTTATGTGGCGGACATGTTCCACTCGCTACAGCTCTCATTCCTGGTTTCCATGCTGTGCTTTGTTTACGTTGGCGTTTACTTCTGGCGCGAAAGCAAAGTGCGCGGCAACCTGGCTGAAGTCGCCGCGTCCTGAGGAGATCAACCATGACAACACGTATTACATTATGGCGGGAGCTTTTTAGCGAGCAGCCGCGTATCTTGCTGGAAAATGATGATTTTACGGTTACGGCGTTTCGTTACGCCAGCGGCGTGGAAGGACTGAAAATACAAAACAGCCGCGGTCATCTGGTGATTCTGCCCTGGATGGGGCAGATGATTTGGGACGCGCAGTTTGACGGTCATGATCTGACTATGCGCAACATGTTCCGCCAGCCGAAGCCGGCTGCGGAAGTGGTGGCAACGTATGGTTGCTTTGCTTTCCATTCCGGACTATTGGCGAATGGCTGCCCGTCGCCGGAAGATACACATCCGCTGCACGGCGAGATGCCCTGCGCTGCTATGGACGACGCCTGGCTGGAGTTAGAGGGCGACAGTCTGCGCGTGACCGGGCGCTACGAGTATGTGATGGGGTTCGGTCATCATTATCAGGCGCAACCTGCGGTGGTAATGCGTAAATCAAGCGCGCTGTTTGATATTCAGATGACCGTGACTAACCTGGCTTCAGTCGCCATGCCGCTACAGTACATGTGCCACATGAACTATGCCTATGTGCCGAACGCCACGTTCCGCCAGAATATCCCGGATACCGCGCTGAAGCTACGCGAGTCGGTGCCGGCGCATGTCAAACCCACGGCGCAGTGGCTGGCGTTTAATCAACGGCTTTTGCAGGGTGAAGCCTCGCTGGCAACGCTCAACGAGCCTGGCTTTTACGACCCGGAAATCGTGTTCTTCGCCGATAAACTGGACAGGTATACGGATACCCCGGAATTCAGTATGATCGCCCCGGATGGCACCACGTTCGTGACACGTTTCGCCAGCGCGGAGCTCAATTACGTGACCCGCTGGATTCTTTATAACGGCGATCAGCAGGTTGCCGCCTTTGCCCTGCCCGCGACCTGTCGGCCTGAAGGTTTTCTCGCGGCGCAGCGAAATGGAACCTTGCTTCAACTGGAACCGCAGCAAACCCGGACGTTCACCGTCACGACAGGCATTGTCTGACCGCTCAAGGCTTGAACACCCAGGCACTTATCGTTAAGGTAAGTGCTTTTGCCGGATGGCGGCATTAATGCCTTATCCGGCCTACAACGGCACCTGCCCGTAGGCCTGATAAGCGCAGCGCCATCAGGCATGCCTTAGCGCCAGGATGAACCCATGATCACCGTTGCCCTTATCGACGACCACCTTATCGTCCGCTCCGGCTTTGCACAGCTACTGGGGCTGGAACCTGATTTGCAGGTGGTCGCCGAGTTTGGTTCCGGGCGCGAAGCGTTGGCAGGCTTACCGGGGCGCGGCGTACAGGTGTGTATCTGCGATATCTCGATGCCGGATATTTCCGGACTGGAGCTGCTAAGCCAACTGCCAAAAGGGATGGCGACGATCATGCTCTCGGTTCACGATAGCCCGGCGCTGGTGGAACAGGCGTTGAACGCCGGCGCGCGCGGTTTCCTCTCTAAACGCTGTAGTCCGGATGAACTGATCGCCGCGGTGCATACGGTGGCGACGGGCGGCTGCTATTTGACCCCCGATATTGCCGTGAAACTGGCGGCGGGTCGGCAAGATCCGCTGACCAAACGCGAGCGTCAGGTGGCGGAAAAACTCGCCCAGGGTATGGCGGTAAAAGAGATTGCCGCCGAGCTGGGGCTGTCGCCAAAAACGGTGCATGTCCATCGCGCGAATCTGCTGGAAAAATTAGGCGTCAGCAATGACGTTGAACTGGCGCATCGCATGTTTGACGGTTGGTAATGAACACCTTTTTTTCCCGTTTAATCACCGTTGTTGCCTGCTTTTTTATTTTCTCCGCCGCGTGGTTCTGCCTGTGGAGCATCAGCCTACATCTGGTAGAACGCCCGGAGCTGGCGGCGCTACTCTTTCCCTTCGGCCTGCGCCTGGGACTTATGCTGCAATGCCCGCGTGGATACTGGCCAGTATTGCTGGGCGCGGAGTGGCTGCTGGTGTACTGGTTGGCGCAGGAAGTTGCGCTGGCCCATCTGCCGCTTTTGATGATCGGTGGTGTGTTGACGCTACTGCCCGTGGCGCTGACTTCGCGTTACCGCCATCAGCGCGACTGGCGCACGTTATTGCTTCAGGGCGCGGCCCTCACCGCCGCGGCGCTACTGCAATCCCTGCCCTGGTTGGGGCAGGGGGAAGCGGCATGGAACGCGCTACTGCTGACCCTCACGGGTGGTCTGACGCTGGCCCCCATCTGCCTGGTTTTCTGGCACTATCTCACCAGCACTACCTGGCTGCCGCTGGGACCATCGCTGGTATCGCAGCCGGTAAACTGGCGCGGGCGGCATCTGATCTGGTATCTGCTGCTGTTTATCGTCAGTCTGTGGCTGCAACTGGGGTTACCTGCTGAACTTTCGCGCTTTACGCCGTTCTGCCTGGCGTTGCCGATTATCGCGCTCGCCTGGCACTATGGCTGGCAGGGCGCGCTCATTGCCACACTGATGAACGCTATCGCGCTGATCGCCAGCCAGACCTGGCACGATCATCCCGTCGATTTATTACTTTCGCTGTTGGCGCAAAGCCTGACCGGGTTACTGCTTGGCGCGGGCATTCAGCGTCTGCGCGAGCTGAACCAGTCGTTGCAAAAGGAGCTGGCGCGCAACCATCGGCTGGCGGAGCGTCTTCTGGAGACCGAAGAGAGCGTGCGGCGCGATGTTGCGCGTGAGCTGCACGATGACATCGGGCAGACCATCACCGCGATTCGTACCCAGGCGGGCATTGTGCAACGACTGGCGGCGGATAACGGCGGCGTGAAGCAGAGCGGGCAACTTATCGAGCAGCTTTCGCTGGGCGTGTATGACGCCGTGCGTCGCCTGCTGGGGCGCTTGCGCCCGCGCCAGTTAGACGACTTAACGCTGGCGCAGGCCATCCGTTCGCTGCTGCGCGAAATGGAGCTGGAAAGCCGCGGTATTGTCAGTCACCTCGACTGGCGAATTGACGAAACGGCGCTGAGTGAAAGTCAGCGCGTGACGCTGTTTCGCGTCTGTCAGGAAGGGCTGAATAACATCGTAAAACATGCCAATGCCAGCGCTGTGACGCTCCAGGGCTGGCAGCAGGATGAGCGACTGATGCTGGTGATTGAGGATGACGGCAGCGGCCTGCCGCCGGGCTCTCACCAGCAGGGCTTCGGCCTGACCGGAATGCGCGAACGCGTGTCGGCGCTCGGCGGGACGCTAACCATCTCTTGTACCCACGGTACGCGGGTGAGCGTCTCGTTGCCCCAGCGTTACGTTTAAGGAAGGATAATGCTTTCGTTTTTAAAAGCCCCGGCCAACGCGCCGCTCATCACCGATAAGCACGAGGTTGACGCCCGCTATCGCTACTGGCGGCGGCATATCCTGATCACCATTTGGTTGGGTTACGCGCTGTTCTATTTCACCCGTAAAAGCTTTAACGCCGCCGCGCCGGAAATCCTTGCCAGCGGTATTCTGACCCGCAGCGATATCGGCCTGCTGGCGACGCTGTTTTACATCACCTACGGGGTGTCGAAATTTGTCTCCGGCATCGTTAGCGATCGCTCTAACGCTCGCTATTTTATGGGCATCGGGCTGATTGCGACCGGCGTAGTGAATATTCTGTTCGGCTTCTCGACCTCGCTGTGGGCCTTTGCGCTGCTATGGGCGCTGAACGCCTTTTTCCAGGGGTTTGGATCGCCGGTTTGCGCCCGTTTGCTGACCGCCTGGTACTCGCGTACCGAGCGCGGCGGCTGGTGGGCGTTATGGAACACCGCGCATAATGTCGGCGGGGCGCTGATCCCTCTCGTTATGGCCGCTGTCGCCCTGCATTATGGCTGGCGCATCGGAATGATGGTGGCCGGATTGCTTGCCATCGGGGTGGGCATGGTCCTCTGCTGGCGGCTGCGCGACCGTCCGCAGGCGATTGGTTTACCGCCGGTAGGCGACTGGCGGCACGATGCGCTGGAGGTCGCCCAACAGCAAGAGGGCGCGGGGCTAAGCCGCAAAGAAATCCTCGCTAAATATGTGCTGTTGAATCCCTATATCTGGCTGCTTTCGCTGTGTTATGTCTTAGTGTACGTGGTGCGCGCGGCGATCAACGACTGGGGCAACCTGTATATGTCCGAGACGCTGGGCGTGGATTTGGTCACGGCCAACACGGCAGTATCGATGTTTGAGTTGGGTGGATTTATCGGCGCGCTGGTGGCGGGTTGGGGCTCGGACAAACTCTTCAACGGTAACCGCGGACCGATGAATTTAATCTTCGCTGCCGGGATTTTGCTCTCTGTGGGTTCGCTGTGGCTGATGCCGTTCGCCAGCTACGTCATGCAGGCGGCCTGTTTCTTCACCACCGGTTTCTTTGTCTTCGGCCCGCAGATGCTCATTGGCATGGCGGCGGCGGAGTGCTCGCATAAAGAGGCGGCGGGCGCGGCCACCGGCTTTGTCGGCCTGTTCGCCTATCTCGGCGCGTCGCTTTCCGGCTGGCCGTTAGCGAAAGTGTTGGAGATCTGGCACTGGACCGGTTTTTTTGCGGTCATCGCCATCGCGGCGGGGATCTCCGCGCTATTGCTGCTGCCATTTCTGAACGCCCAGGCCCCACGCGAGACCAGCGAAGCGTGATGCACCTCACCTTTTTGCGCTGAATGGGGCAAAACTAAGAAATTTTCCCGGTTTTGCCTGGACGCTGTCGCAGGCCACTTTTCCTGTGGATTTTTACAATGCCTGCCATTCGCAGGTATAAAAATTAGCTCAGGAGTAATCCATGCTGGCCTTCTTAAACCAGGTGCGCAAGCCGACCCTGGATCTGCCGCTCGATGTGCGGCGTAAAATGTGGTTCAAGCCGTTCATGCAGTCCTATCTGGTGGTTTTTATCGGCTACCTGACCATGTACCTGATCCGCAAAAACTTTAACATCGCGCAGAACGACATGATCTCTACCTACGGGTTGAGCATGACCGAGCTGGGGATGATTGGCCTGGGCTTCTCGATCACCTACGGCGTGGGGAAAACGCTGGTTTCCTACTACGCTGACGGTAAAAATACCAAGCAGTTTCTACCGTTTATGTTGATCCTCTCCGCTATCTGTATGCTCGGCTTCAGCGCCAGCATGGGCGCGGGGTCAACCAGTCTGTTTCTGATGATCGCTTTCTATGCCCTGAGCGGTTTCTTCCAGAGTACCGGCGGATCGTGCAGCTACTCGACCATCACCAAATGGACTCCGCGTCGTAAACGCGGCACCTTTCTCGGCTTCTGGAATATCTCCCACAACCTCGGCGGCGCGGGCGCGGCAGGCGTGGCGCTGTTCGGCGCCAACTACCTGTTCGACGGTCACGTCATCGGCATGTTTATCTTCCCGTCGATTATCGCGCTGATTGTTGGCTTTATCGGTCTGCGTTTTGGCAGCGACTCCCCGGAGTCTTACGGTCTGGGTAAAGCTGAAGAACTGTTCGGCGAAGAGATCAGCGAAGAGGATAAAGAGACTGAAGAAAACGAAATGACCAAGTGGCAGATCTTTGTTGAATATGTGTTGAAAAACAAAGTGATCTGGCTGCTGTGCTTCTCCAATATCTTCCTGTATGTGGTACGTATTGGTATCGACCAGTGGTCAACCGTCTACGCCTTCCAGGAACTGAAACTTTCTAAAGAGGTGGCGATTCAGGGCTTTACCTTGTTTGAAGTGGGCGCGCTGGTCGGCACGTTGCTGTGGGGCTGGCTCTCTGACCTGGCGAACGGTCGTCGTGCGCTGGTAGCCTGTGTGGCGCTGGCGTTAATCATCGCCACCCTCGGCGTCTACCAGCACGCCAGCAACCAGTATGTCTATCTGGCCTCGCTGTTCGCGCTCGGTTTCCTGGTGTTTGGGCCGCAGCTATTAATTGGCGTGGCGGCAGTCGGTTTCGTACCGAAAAAAGCCATCGGCGCTGCGGACGGTATCAAAGGAACCTTCGCTTATCTTATCGGCGATAGCTTTGCCAAGCTGGGTCTGGGCATGATTGCCGACGGCACCCCCGTTTTTGGTCTGACCGGCTGGGCGGGCACCTTCGCCGCGCTGGACGCCGCCGCGATCGGCTGTATCTGCCTGATGGCGATGGTCGCCGTGATGGAAGAGCGCAAAATCCGCCGTGAGAAAAAAATTCAGCAAGTTAATATCGCTTAAATGTGTGCATTTGGTAACGTTTTGCCCGGCTTAACGCCGGGCTTTTTTATGCCTTGCGTTCGTCAGACAGGACATCCGGCGTCTGGCGTAAATGAAGACAGGCGTTAATAAATCACATCCTGACAGGCCAGAACGTCGACAGTTATAAATTTACCGTTATGATGGGCATCCTGTTTGGTGACGGATGTGCGCATGATTTGGTTGATTCTGGCCACGTTTGTGGTGGTGTTTATTGTGGGGTTTCGGGTGCTGACATCGGATACCCGCCGGGCGATTCGCCGTTTGAGCGAACGTCTGAATATTGATGTAGTGCCGATAGAATCGATGATTGATCAAATGGGTAAAACGGCGGGCGGTGAATTTTTACAGTATCTGCATCGCCCTGATGAGTCGCATTTGCAAAATGCCGCTCAGGTGTTACTTATCTGGCAAATGGTGATTGTCGATGGCGGCGATCAGAATTTGCAGCGGTGGCATCGGTTGCTGCAAAAAGCGCGTTTAGCTGCGCCGATCACCGACACGCAGGTACGGCTGGCGCTGGGCTTTTTGCGCGAAATGGAACCCGATATGCAGGAGATCAACGCGTTTCAACTGCGCTATAACGCCTTTTTTCAGCCGGAAGAGGGTGTCCACTGGCTGCATTGATACTCTTCACTATCTCGTTAACAAAAGGCGAGATGAATGAGGCTGGCAAGGGCGGCGAGCCACGATTGACGGCCTGGAGACGCGATTCATCGTTAGCCAAATAAAGCGTAGCCGCCATCGTATTTGCTAAGGGTGAACCACAGAAGTAACGCACCGAATAACCGCTAACGACGCCAAAACATCAGAGACTTACAGCTCATCATTTCCGTGACATATATCACGGAAATGTGATCTTGTTTTGAACACTAAAACTGTGACTCCTTGCCATACCTCCTGTCTCAAAATTTCTTATCATAAACTCGAAGTTGTACATGATTGTCTATAGACAACTCTAAATGTTTAGGCGCGCACCATGAAAACATTGAGTAAAAGTTCACACATCCCACTGTATCAACAAGTTGTGGAGTGGATAAGGGAAAGTATTTATAGCGGAGAATTAGTTGAGGATGACCGGATACCTTCAGAGTTTCAAATCATGGATATGCTGGAGGTGAGTCGCGGTACCGTTAAAAAAGCGGTTGACCAACTTGTCCGGGAAGGTGTTCTTGTGCAAGTGCAGGGTAAAGGAACTTTCGTAAAGAAGGAAAATGTTGCTTACCCACTGGGTGAAGGTTTGCTCTCCTTTGCTGAAGCCTTAGCCAGCCAGAAGATAAACTTCACAACCAGTGTCATAACCTCCCGACTGGAACCCGCTAACCGCTTTGTAGCAGAGAAACTGAGTATCAAACCGGGACAAGATGTTTTATTTCTTAAACGCCTTCGTTGTATTGGCGATGAAAAAGTCATGTTGATTGAAAATCGTATCAACATTGATCTCTGCCCCGGTATTATTGATGTAGATTTTACCAGGGAGAATTTATTTTCAGCAATAGAAAGATTATCTGATAAGAAAATAAGTTTTTCTGAAAGCCGTTACGCAGCCAAATTAATTGGTAATGAGCGAGGCCATTATCTTGATATTGGTGAAGACGCACCTGTTTTGCATTTGGAACAGTTGGTATTTTTCTCTAGAGGATTGGCCATTGATTTTGGTAACGTCTGGTTAAAAGGTAATAAATATTATCTTGGCACTATTTTACAGCGCCTGGATGCCTGACTAGCAAAGAGGAATCTATGCAGGATATTCATTTTCGCCGTCATTATGTTCGACACCTCCCTAAAGAGGTGAGTCAGAATGACATAATCAAGGCTCTTGCCAGTCCGTTAATTAACGATGGTATGGTTGTATCTGATTTTGCCGATCACGTCATTACGCGAGAACAGAATTTTCCAACGGGTCTACCGGTTGAGCCTGTAGGTGTCGCTATTCCACATACTGATCACAGGTATGTTCGCCAAAACGCCATTAGCGTTGGAATACTGGCAGAACCCGTCAATTTCGAAGATATGGGCGGGGAACCAGATCCCGTACCTGTCAGGGTGGTGTTTATGCTTGCTTTAGGTGAAAGCAATAAGCAGCTCAACGTACTGGGTTGGATTATGGATGTGATCCAGGATGAGGATTTTATGCAGCAGTTACTGGTCATGAATGATGATGAAATTTATCAGTCAATTTACACACGCATATCTGAAAGAGGTGAAGTATGAGTAAAATGATACTATTTGTTTGCGCAACGGGTGTTGCTACTTCCACGGCTGTGGCAGAAAAAGTAATGGAATATTGTAAAGACAATGGGCTTGATGTTAATTATTCCCAAACTAATGTAGCCTCATTGCCAAACAATACCGATGGTGCAGCTTTGGTTGTATCAACAACGAAAGTTCCTTATGAACTGGATATTCCGGTTGTTAGTGGCCTGCCAATCATTACCGGAGTAGGTGAAGATAAAGTTCTTGAAAAAATAGTTTCAATCCTTAAAGGCCAAGCCTGATTTCATAAATAAAAAACAGATAAATTACCCAGGCGCTAACGCGAGGTCTGGTCACATCTGAATAAGAGGTCGGATATGAATGATATAGCACATACTCTCTATACCGTTGTGCAATATGTCCTGGGATTTGGCCCAACGGTTTTATTGCCGCTGGTCCTTTTTTTCCTGGCATTGTTCTTCAAAGTAAAACCCGCTAAAGCACTTCGCTCATCGTTAATTGTCGGAATAGGGTTTGTCGGAATTTATGCCATCTTTGACATACTTACCAGCAACGTAGGCCCGGCTGCACAGGCAATGGTTGAGCGAACTGGTATTAGTCTTCCTGTTGTCGATTTAGGCTGGCCACCATTGGCCGCAATTACCTGGGGCTCACCAATCGCACCCTTTGTCATTCCGCTGACGATGCTGATTAATGTCGCCATGCTGGCCCTGAATAAGACACGTACTGTTGATGTCGACATGTGGAACTACTGGCACTTTGCCCTGGCTGGAACGCTGGTTTACTACAGCACAGGGAGTTTTGTTTTGGGTCTGTCCGCAGCCGCTATTGCCGCGATCGTGGTTCTCAAACTGGCGGACTGGTCTGCGCCATTAGTGGCAAAGTACTTCGGTCTGGAAGGTATTTCACTTCCGACCCTGTCATCTGTCGTCTTCTTTCCGATTGGATTGCTGTTCGACAAAATTATCGACAAAATCCCTGGCGTTAACCGTATTCATATTGATCCGGAAAACGTTCAGAAAAAAATGGGAATCTTCGGTGAGCCTATGATGGTGGGTACTATTCTGGGGGTCTTGTTGGGCATCATTGCCGGGTATGACTTTAAACATATCCTATTGCTGGGGATCAGCATTGGCGGTGTCATGTTCATTCTTCCGCGTATGGTACGAATTTTGATGGAAGGTTTATTACCTCTGTCTGAAGCCATTAAGAAATATTTGAATGCCAAATATCCTGGCCGTGATGATCTCTTTATCGGACTGGATATCGCGGTAGCAGTAGGTAACCCAGCCATTATATCTACAGCACTGATTCTGACACCCATCTCTGTCTTTATTGCATTCCTTCTTCCTGGCAATAAAGTCCTGCCACTCGGAGACCTTGCGAACCTGGCAGTCATGGCTTCCATGATTGTACTGGCATGTCGTGGCAATATTTTCCGGGCTGTGATAACCGCAATTCCTGTTATTGTCGCCGACTTGTGGATTGCGACCAAAATTGCGCCATTTATTACCAGTATGGCTAAGGATGTCAATTTCAAAATGGCTGAGGGGTCAAGTGGTCAGGTATCAAGCTTCCTTGATGGCGGTAACCCCTTCCGTTTCTGGCTGCTTGAAATATTCAACGGAAATATTATTGCTATCGGGCTGATTCCTGTGCTTGCGCTGATTATTTATGGTGTTTTTCGCCTGACAAAAGGAACGGTCTATGCCTGATTACCACGCAGCGCTTGTCATTGACATTGGCACAACTAACTGCAAAGTCAGCTGTTATTCCTGTCATGACGTGTCAGTTCTGGAAGTCCGCAAGTTTCCGACGCCAATAATATCGTCGGACAAAGGCGAGGTAGATTTCGATATCGAAGCGCTGTGGCAGGCACTGCGACTGGTAATGGCTGAACTGGTGGCTTCAGTACCGTTTCCGGTAAAAAATATCAGTATTGCGAGTTTCGGTGAGTCTGGTGTCTTTGTGGATAAGGAGGGCGTCATTCTTACCCCGATGCTGGCCTGGTATGATCGACGTGGTGAATCTTATCTCTCGTCATTAAGCAAGGCAGAGGCTGAAGAACTGTATTCTATAACGGGATTGCCACCTCACAGTAATTACTCAGCATTTAAAATGAGATGGTTGCTTGATAACTACTCCTTGCATGAAAGAAAAGATATCTGCTGGTTACATGCACCAGAAGTGTTGTTGTGGCGAATGACAGGTGCGAAAAAGACGGAAATATCCCTGGCCAGTAGAACGTTGTGTCTGGACATTGCTCGCCGTACCTGGTCTCGCAATGCTGCCGGGATTCTCGGCATACCGTTCGGTGTACTGGCTCCGTTGATAAAGCCAGGTGAAGTGGCCGGATGGGTGACGGCAACGCTTAGAGAGGAATTGGGCTTCTCTCATGAGGTAAAAGTTACCCTGGCCGGGCACGATCATATGGTCGGTGCCCGCGCATTACAGCTGCAACCGGGCGATGTGCTGAATTCTACCGGCACGACAGAGGGTATTTTACTGCTGAATACACAACCAACGCTTGATGTGCAGGCTCGCAGGGATAAGCTGGCAAATGGTTGTTACTCCGATGGTGAATTTTTCACGCTTTTCGCTTCTCTGCCTGTCGGCGGTTATGCGCTTGAATGGGTGAAAAAAACCTTTCGTTTAACTGATAAGGAAATAAGCACAGGCCTGGAAAAAGCCATGGAGCAATACCTCAAACCTTCCTGGTCTGTCGAGCATGTGTCGGTATTTATTCCTCATTTGCGGGGCTCGGGTTCGCCAAATAAAAATCGGCACACTCGTGGCCTGCTTTTTGGTCTGACGGATTCACTTCCTCCGGAGTCTCTGCTTGAGAGTGTCTTTATTGGCCTGGCGATGGAGTTTGCACACTGTCACGGGTGCTTTAATATCCCGGCGGGCAGGACAGTAAAAGTTATTGGCCCTGCGGTGAAAAACCCATACTGGCTCCAGTTGAAGGCTGACATCCTCCAGTGTCCAATTGAGGCCATTGCTTTTGATGAAACCGTCTCCCTTGGAGCATTGTTGATAGCCTGCCCGAATGTTGTCCCCCCGACTGTTCCTGTGGCTGAGCGATATTTTCCTGACGCGGTTCGTTCTGCAAAGTTGAAAATATATCAGCAGCAATGGCTGTCATTTTACCAATTTAAACTGCGGCAAGAAGGGGCGCTTATTGGTGAATAACTGTGATAACTCAATAGTTCGATAATTTACTTACACTGCTCACATAAATATCTGGAGTTAATATGCCTTTAGTCAATGGTAGGATCCTGCTCAATTGTATTCAGGAAAAACATGTCCTTGCGGGGGCATTTAATACAACGAACCTGGAGACAACAATTTCCATTCTTAATGCAATAGAACGTTCCGGATTGCCCAATTTTATTCAAATTGCTCCTACTAATGCACAGCTTTCAGGTTACGATTACATTTATGAAATAGTTAAGCGACATGCCGACAAAATGGATATTCCTGTCAGCCTGCATCTGGATCATGGGAAAACTCTGGAAGATGTTAAGCAGGCTGTCCGGGCCGGATTTACCTCAGTAATGATTGATGGCGCGGCGCTACCGTTCGAAGAAAATATTGCATTTACCCGAGAAGCTGTCGATTTCTGTAAATCATTTGGTGTTCCCGTCGAAGCGGAATTAGGCGCTATTCTGGGTAAGGAAGATGATCATGTCAGCGAGGCTGACTGCAAAACTGAACCTGAGAAGGTTCAGCGCTTTGTTGAGGAGACAGGGTGCGACATGCTGGCAGTGTCAATTGGTAATGTACATGGTCTTGAAGATATCCCACGCATTGATATCCCGCTATTACAACGCATCGCGTCTGTCAGTCCGGTACCTTTGGTTATTCATGGAGGTTCTGGTATTGACGCGGATATTCTTCGTAGCTTTGTTAATTACAAAGTAGCCAAAGTGAATATTGCGAGTGATTTGCGCAAAGCCTTTATTACTACTGTTGGTAAGGCTTGGGTAAATAATAACAACGAGGCTAATCTGGCGCGTGTCATGGCGAACGCAAAACAGGCAGTTGAGGATGATGTTTATTCTAAAATTAAGATGATGAATAAAAATCACTCAGCATTCCGCAAAGTCTCTTAAGGAAAATATATGATTAGACAAAAAGTACGCGTTATGAACAGTACGGGGCTTCATGCGCGGCCAGCCGCTACACTTGCGAAAATTGTCAAAAAATACCAGTCTTCATTAACGCTAGTTAATAATGACAAAGAAATTCCCATTAAAGGAATGATGAGTATTTTGGGGGCTGGCGTAAAGGGAAACACAATGATTGATTTAATTTGTGATGGACAGGATGAACTGGCTTTTATGGATGAATTAAAATCTGCATTTGCTGATGGCTTTGGTGAGTCAGTATAGTGCAATTCCCGTCAAACGGCGCAGGAAGTTGTAGAGGCTTCCTGCACTCATTATCGTATGAATAGCCTTAACAGACCATCGGTAAAACCCTCATACCAGCACCTTTAGCCCGTGTTTTTGGACAACATTAAGTAGTTTCAGTGACATCCCGCTGGGACGCTTGGCGCCGCTTTCCCACTTTTGAACCGTTGATACGCTGGTATTCAGGTACCGAGCGAAAACCGGCTGGCTAACGTTGAGTTCTTCTCGTAACGCTTTTATTTCAAGTGGCTGCAGGTCTTTGATGCTGCTTAAGCAGGCCGTGTCAAAACTGCGCATTGTCTCCTGGGGAATGGCATCCACGCTAAATAATCCAGATGCCGCGCTATGAATCGCTTCAAAGGCAGGGCTTTTGAATTTAGTTTTTGCTGACATGGCGCACCTCTACCAGTTCTTTGTTATTAATGAGTGCCGTTATCTGATCTTCGGTCAGGCAAGCATAGTGTTTTGCTAACTCACGGAAACCCGCAAGTTCGCGATAGCTAATGTTGGCCATATCCTGTTTGGCATACAGGAAGGTGTAAAACCAATGTTCGCCTCCCTTTGCCAACACGATTGCGCGATCGCGATTTTGATTGAGACGTTTTTTATAAACCCCGCCGCCAAGATTATCTGCTTTTCCTTGCAGTACGGCGTTGATGGCCTCGCTTAACTCGTCATCTTTTATCGTGTGGGGCTTCGCTTCTCTGTTAAACCACCTGGTTTTGAAGGTTCGCATCAGGTTGACATCCTGTAATCTAAAGTATAGCACCAGGTGACACACTATGTCTTACCTTTTGGTTTTACACGCAGCGAGAGAAGATAATTCTCAACTCTCGACCAGCCTCGCAAAATGCAGCGCAACAATGTCAGTTGCTAAAACGTTAATCAGATCACATTTTGTAATGTTACACTGCGTGGATTTTCCGCACTAAAACGACGCAGGTAACCACAATGAATGAAAATATCGCAGAAAAATTCCGCGCTGATGGGGTTGCCAGGCCTAACTGGTCAGCCGTTTTTGCCGTGGCGTTTTGTGTCGCCTGCCTGATTACCGTTGAGTTTTTGCCCGTTAGTCTGTTGACGCCGATGGCGCAGGATCTGGGGATCTCCGAGGGCGTCGCCGGTCAGTCGGTCACCGTTACGGCGTTTGTCGCGATGTTTTCCAGCCTGTTCATTACCCAGATTATTCAGGCGACCGACAGGCGTTATATCGTTATTCTGTTCGCCGTTTTGCTGACGGCTTCTTGTCTGATGGTCTCCTTTGCCAACAGCTTTACGCTGCTGTTGCTGGGCCGCGCCTGTCTTGGGTTGGCGCTGGGCGGATTCTGGGCGATGTCGGCGTCGCTGACCATGCGACTGGTTCCCGCGCGTACCGTGCCGAAAGCGCTGTCGGTGATTTTTGGCGCGGTTTCCATCGCGTTAGTGATCGCCGCGCCGCTGGGCAGTTTTTTGGGCGGTATTATTGGCTGGCGTAATGTCTTTAACGCCGCTGCGGTGATGGGCGTACTGTGCGTCATCTGGGTGGTGAAATCACTGCCGTCGCTGCCGGGCGAACCTTCTCACCAAAAACAGAATATGTTTAGCCTGTTGCAACGCCCTGGCGTGATGGCCGGGATGATCGCCATCTTTATGTCTTTTGCCGGGCAGTTCGCTTTCTTTACCTATATTCGCCCGGTCTATATGAATCTGGCGGGCTTTGACGTTGATGGTCTGACGCTGGTGTTGCTAAGTTTTGGTATTGCCAGCTTCGTTGGCACTTCTTTCTCCTCCTACGTACTGAAACGTTCGGTAAAACTGGCGCTGGCCGGTGCGCCGCTGCTACTGGCGCTGAGCGCGCTGACGCTCATTGTGTGGGGAAGCGACAAAACCGTGGCGGCGGCAATAGCGATTATCTGGGGGCTGGCGTTTGCGCTGGTGCCGGTGGGATGGTCAACGTGGATCACTCGTTCTCTTGCCGATCAGGCGGAAAAAGCCGGTTCCATCCAGGTCGCGGTGATTCAACTGGCAAATACCTGTGGCGCGGCGGTGGGCGGTTATGCGCTCGACAATTTCGGGCTGCTTTCACCGCTGGCGCTTTCCGGCGGCCTGATGCTGTTGACGGCGTTAGTCGTGGCGGCGAAAGTCCGTATTACGCCAATGAGTTGATATTGCTGCCATTTGTAGGCCGGATACGACGTTAGTCGTCATCCGGCAATAATAAATGCTTAATCAAAACCGTTATGCTCTGCGGTGGCGGCAAACCATTCTCCGCTTTTTTTCACCGTGCGCGTTTGGGTGGTTAAATCCAGTTGTACAAAACCATAGCGATTTTTATAGCCGTTCAGCCATGACCAGTTATCGATAAAGGTCCACATGTGGTAGCCAAGACAGTGACAGCCCTCGCTAATGCCTTTATGCAGCCATTTAAGATGCTCAGAGATAAAGTCAATCCGGTAATCATCGTGAATCTGTCCCGCTTGCACAAAACGCTGCTCGTTCTCAACGCCCATCCCGTTTTCGGAGATAAAACAGCGCGGATTGCCGTAATTATCCCGCAGGTTGGTGATGATGTCGTAAATTCCTGGCGCGTAAATTTCCCAGCCACGGTAAGGGTTCATCTTGCGCCCCGGCATGTCGTAATAGTCAAATAACCATTCCGGCATAAACGGCGCTTGCGGATTCACCGCCGTATCACGGCATTTCACGCGGCGCGGCTGATAATAGTTAATCCCCAGTAAATCGATTTTGCCGTCGGCAATAAGCTGACGGTCGCCTGGCTGACAGGCAGGCAGCTGGTCATAGGTTTTCAGCAGCGCCACCAAGTCCGCCGGGTATTCTCCCTTTAATACCGGGTCAAGAAAACTGCGGTTGAATAACAGATCCGCATGATGCGCGGCTTGCACATCGGCGGGATGCTGCGAGCGTGGGTAGGACGGCGTCAGATTCAGCACTACGCCGATTTCACCGTCGTAGCGCCCGGCGCGCCAGGCGCGCACGGCGGTCGAGTGCGCCAGCACGGTATGGTACGCCACGGTGGCCGCACGTTTAAAATCCACCACATTGGGATAGTGGAAGTCGTACAAATAGCCGCCCTCCACCGGCACAATCGGCTCGTTAAAGGTAAACCAGTGCTTCACGCGGTCGCCAAACAAGGTAAAACACGTTTGCGCGTACCGACCAAACGCCTCTACGACGTCGCGATTTTCCCAGCCGCCTTTCTCCTGCATGACCATCGGCATATCAAAATGGAACAGCGTAATAAACGGCGTGATGCCCTGCGCCAGTAGCTCGTCGATGACGTGATTGTAGAAGCTCACCGCTTGTGGATTCACCTCGCCTACACCGTCTGGAATGAGCCGCGCCCAGCTTAGCGAGGTGCGAAAACTGTTATGTTTTAACTGTTTCAGTAGCGCGATATCTTGCTTCCAGTGGCGATAGAACGTTGAGGTTTCTGCTGGACCGATGCCCTGATGAAAACGACCCGGCTGGCGCTCGAACCACACATCCCACGTGGTCTGGCTTTTACCGCCATTCAGACTATCCCCTTCGGTTTGCAACGCTGAGCAGGCGCTGCCCCACCAGAAGTTATCGGGAAAACGGTATCGCATTGTCGTACTCCTTGATCGCGTAAATTCGCTCCAGAATACGCGGTTTTGGCGAACAGAAACCGGTTACAGTCCGCATTTTCGCGACCAAAAAACGGAAAAGGTGTGCTACATCTCGGGGCATTCCACCTTACCGAGAGCCTGCCAGTAGTTATGCTGATTGTTGCGCTCTATCGCGATCATCGCCTCCCGAATATGCTGCTGGTTCCCCTCGCTCGCCATGATTTTTTTCTCCCAGGCTTCATCGGTTAGCGCGCCTTTGGGCGTACACATTTTGCGCAAATCCTTTAAAATCGTATTTTTTTCATGCGCCGACTGGAGTGAGCTAAACGGAGAGTCGGCATACGTGACGCCCGGTAGCGCGACAAGTGTGGCAATAAGCAGAAGCGTTTTTCGTTTCATAAACGGTATCCTTATCGGTTTGCACTTTTTCAAGAGTAAGTGTAGACCGTGCGACGTTCACTCATCGGGGCGTGCTATCCGTTGGCGTTGAAGTCAGGCAAAAGTGGGAAGGCGGTTTCTCGCTGCGCCTTCACTTTCTTGCGTGGCAGAATAGTGTATGTTCTGACTACTCTTTTATTTCGTAAGCGGTAGTGTAATGAGACGTATTGAGATCGTACTGGGAGAGCTGGAACGGCTGACGCGCGGGCTATGTCTTGCCGATTTGGCGCAGGAGACGGCGTTTACGGCGGAGGCGATAGGTTTCAATCTTGGGCTGGCGCGTAACTCCGTCAGCAAAGATCTCAATCAGTTATGGAATGACGGCCTGGCAATCAAAAGCCGTGGCCGCCCGGTCTATTTTCTGCATCGCCAGGCGCTGGAAACGTTGCTGGGACGACAGCTGGAAGAGTCTGAACGCGAAGTGCGGTCGGTGGCGGATGTGCTACCGCATGAAGAGCATTACGCGCCCGACGATCCGTTTACCAGCCTGATTGGTTACGATCGCAGCCTGCGCGATGCGGTAGAAAAAGGCCGTGCGGCGCTATCCCGCCGCTGGTCTACTTTAACTGCGCGGAATACGCCCATAACCCGGAACTGCTCTCCTCGCATCTGTTTGGTCATCGGCAGGGGGCGTTTACCGGCGCGAATGAACATAAAACAGGCCTCGTGGAGCAGGCGGACGGTGGTTATCTGCTGCTGGACGAGGTGCACCGTCTGTCTTATGAAGGGCAGGAAAAGCTGTTCTCTATTCTGGATAAAGGCGAGTACCGTCCGCTTGGCGTGAGCAGCCAGCCACGATCAATTTCGGTACGCCTGATTTGCGCCACTACCGAGCCGGTCGGGTCGGCGCTGTTACGTACTTTCCAGCGGCGTATTCAGGTATGCATTGATTTGCCGGGTATTCGCCAGCGCTCCGTTGAAGAACAGATCGAACTGATCGTGGGGTTCTTACAACGGGAAAGCCGCAAAATAGAACGCACGGTCAGCATTGATAAACCGTTGTTGCTCTGGTTGCTGAATAAACCCCTTGAAGGCAATATCGGTCAGCTAAAAAGCGATATTCAGTTTCTCTGCGCTCAGGCGTGGGCATCGGGAATGACCGAGCATAACGACACGCTACAGCTGGATAAGCGGCTGGCGGAGATGTCGATTAACCCGACGCCGGAACAGCGTCTATTGGTGGATACTCTGTTTGAGGGTAAAGCGCGGCTAAACATAGACGCGCGCACGCTGCCCGCATTGAAGACGTCGCTGGCGACCGGGGCGGAAATTGAAGAGAGCGACCTCTTTTACAGCTTCCTGACGCGCGAGTATGTTAATTTGCGCAACAGTAACGTCCCCCCGGCGGAGACGCTGGCGATCCTGAAAAATAAACTCAGCTCGATTTTTGAATACGGTCTCTACAGCCGCGACAGCGTGGCGCATCCGCCGCGCTATGGCGACCAGATTGAAGAGCGCGTGACGCTGCTGATAGGCTGCGTAGAGCAGGTGTTGGGATTTTCGCTGCCGGAAAATCTGGTTAACCCACTGCGTAAACACTTCCTGGCGCTGATAGGCTACGTGCAGCGCGGCCTGATCCCGCAGCTTTACTCTTCCAGTTTGATCCTGGATCGCTGCAAAGACGAATATGACAACGCCACGCTGCTGTGTCGAAAAATCAACGAACTGTTGCATATTCAGTGTCCGGCGACGGAAGTGGTCTGGCTATGCCTGTTCCTGAAAGAGTGCCGCCATTATCGTCAGCGCATCGATGCCAGCCCCGACTGCGGGGTCATTTTGATCGCTCACGGCGCGACCACCGCCACCAGTCAGGCGCAATATGTCAACCGCGTGCTGGAGCGCGAGCTGTTCAGCGCCATCGACATGCCGTTTGAACAGTCGGTGCATGACACGCTGGAAACGCTGACCCAAATGATTCAAACCCGCCAATATCGGCGGCTTATCCTGTTGGTGGACATCGGCTCATTGATCCATTTCGGCAGTACGATCAGTAAGTTATTCCAGATAGATGTTTTGCTCATGCCGAACATCACGCTGACCAGTCTGCTGGAAGTCGGGCTGGATTTAAGCTATGAAACCAGCGACTTACCACAGTTGACGGCGCTCCTGCAGAGTAAAAATATCCCCTGCCAGCTTTGTACGCCGCAGCAGGAGAACGGCGGCAAAGTGCTGGTCATCTCCTGTATTACCGGCATGGGAACGGCGGAAAAAATCAAAAAGGTGCTGGAGGAGAGCTTTGGCGAACTGATGTCGCAGGACACCAGGATGGTGATCCTTGATTATAACGAGGTACGTAGTCTGGAGCGCGTTCAGCAGGCATTGAATGCCAGCGAGCGGCTGGCGGGGATTGTCGGCACTTTCCAGCCGGGGCTGCCGGATATTCCGTTTATTTCGCTGGAAGAGCTTTTCTCCGAACAAGGGCCGGAACTGGTGTTGAGCCTGTTAACGCCCGATCTGTCCAACGCTGAACGCCGTCTGGAGATGGAGCGCAGCGCCATGCGCTTTATCAGCGCGCTAACGATGGAGAGTATCATCAACCATATTTCCGTGCTTAACCCGCAGCGTATTTTGAAAGAGATGGAGGGCGTTTTTAACCATCTGACGTCTTCGCTTTCCCTGAAACCAAGCCGCCAGGTGACACTGCGCTTCCTGATCCACTGCTGCTGTATGGTAGAGCGTATTGTGATTAACCGTAAACCGTTACAGATGGCGCTGGAAAGTCAGCCGAATCTGGACGCGCGCGCGTTTAGTGTCATCAAATCCGCTTTTCTGCCGATCGAAGACGCCTACGCCATCCGTTTATCGGATGCGGAATATTTTTATATCTACGAACTGCTCTATAGCTAATCCTTTTACTGGCGGGGCTTCGCGCCTCGCCAGACCTTTCTTCTTCCTCGCGTGACACAAATTCTGGCACAACCTTTGCTTTTCTGATGATGCGTTATGCCAGATAGCGGCGTAAACGCCTTATCCGGCCTACCGGGAGTGTCCTGTAGGTCCGGTAAGCGCAGTGCCACCGGGCAATATATGCCGGTGTTCTCATGTAATTGCGCCAGGAGGCCAT
Organism: Salmonella sp. 32070601201500089SM; assembly: GCF_017573605.1. Lineage (NCBI taxonomy): Bacteria > Pseudomonadati > Pseudomonadota > Gammaproteobacteria > Enterobacterales > Enterobacteriaceae > Salmonella > Salmonella sp. 32070601201500089SM. The sequence continues at coordinate 133,783 of NZ_JAGETK010000010.1, read as the reverse complement.
TTTGACTACCACACAACCGTTGCCCCACATCCTGCTGCTGACGCATGGCGGCTGGGGACAACCGCTTTGCAACAGCCTGCGTATGGTCACGGGCGAAATTAAAGGCGTGACGGAAATCGCGCTAATGCCTGTCGATACGCTGGGCGAGTTTTATCAACGCGTCGAGGCCGTGGTGAAAACGCTGCCGGAAGGCTCGCTGATCCTGACGGATTTTGTCGGCGGCACGACGTCCAACGTCGCGGCGCGGCTAAGCGCCGATTATCCGGTGGCGGTGATTGCCGGATTGAATGCGTCGCTACTGCTGGAGGCGCTGGACAGGCGCGAACAAGGGATGCTAACCGCCTGCGTGGATGAGTTAGTTGAGGCCGGGCGCAGTAGCTGCCTGGATGTGGTCGCCCATGTACGTCAGCTACAACAATCACTCTAAGGAAAACATCATGGCCAATATCGTTTTATGCCGCATCGACAGCCGTCTCATTCATGGGCAGGTTGTCACGAAGTGGGTCGGACAATCTCAGGCGAACCGGATAGCCGTTGTGAGTGATGAACTGGATGCCGATCCGTTTATGAAAAATATCTACCTGATGGCCGCGCCGCCAAATATCAAAGTGGATTGCTTCGGCAACCAGAGTTTTGCCGCCGCATGGAAAGAAAATCAGCTTGGCGACGGTAACGTGCTGGTGCTTTTTCCCTCACTGGCGGCGGTGCAGGACGCCATACAACTGGGCTTTGACGTCACCCGCATTCAGGTTGGCGGTCTCGGCGGCGGGCCAAACCGCAAAGCGGTTTTTCAGAATATTACGCTGGATGAAAAAGACGTCGGCATTCTTAACGACCTGAAAAACCGTGGCGTTCAGGTATTTTTCCAGACCATTCCGGAAGATAAGCCGCAGCCGCTCGACGATATCCTGAAAAAATTCTAACCCTTTAATAGACACAAAATCATTCTGGATGCATCGAGGCGGCAACTGAGTGAATCCCCTGGAGCTTACTAAAGTAAGTGACTGGGGTGAGCGAAGGCAGCCAACAAAGAGGCAGCCTGAAGGATGAAGTGTATAGGATAACACTATGGATACCTTACTCTTTGCAAGCCTGATGGGGTTGTATTACTGGTTTGCCCGTTTACGCCTCGGCTACACCTTCTCCGCGATGCTGTTACAACCGGTGGTGATCGCGGTATTTGTCGGGCTTTTGCTTGGCAATATGCAGACCGCGATGATCATCGGCGCAGGGATGCAGCTCGTTTATTTGGGCGTGACCTCAACGCCGGGCGGCAACGTGCCGTCGGACCCGGCGCTGGCGGCCTGTATCTCCATTCCTATCGCGGTGAAGGCCGGTATGGACCCAAACCTGGCGATCGCGCTGGCAATCCCGTTTGGCGTGATTGGCGTGTTTCTCGATCAGCTTAGGCGCACGCTGAACGCCGCCTGGGTGCATATGGCGGATAAACACGCGGAAACGGCAAACATGGCGGGCATCATGCGTTGCGCCTTTCTTTACCCGGCATTGCTGGGGCTGGTGCTGCGCTTCCCGGTGGTTTTTGCCGCTAACTACTTTGGCCAGGATGTGGTGGAAAGTTTCCTTAAACTGATGCCGCACTGGTTAACCCACTCCTTTGAAATCATGGGCGGCATTCTGCCGGCGCTGGGCTTTGCCATCACCATTATGGTGATCGGTAAAAAGAGCCTGTTGCCGTGGTTTATCGGCGGGTTCTTCGCGGTGTTGTACCTCAAGGTCGACATCATGGCGATGGCCATCTTCGGCACCTGTGTCGCCTTCCTGATTAAAGGCCTGGCGAAAAATGAAGGAGCAGCATGATGAGCAGTGACGTAATGCAACATGAACTGGTTGAGCGTGCGCGGGAAAGCGGGGCGCTGACCAAAGCAGATATCACCAAAGCCTGGTTTATCTACTGGCTGGGCGCCGAGGTTTCCAGCTCCTATGAGCGCTTACAAAGCCTGATTTTCTGCGCCTCGATGACGCCGATCATCAAAAAACTCTACCCGCAAAAAGAGGAGCAGGTAGAAGCGCTAAAACGTCACCTTAACTTCTTTAACTCCGAGCAGACCTTCGGCGCAGTGATTCAGGGCATCTCTATTGCCATGGAAGAACAAAAAACGCGCGGCGAGCCGATTAACGACTCGTCTATCACCGGCATTAAAACTGGCCTGATGGGGCCGCTTGCCGGGATGGGCGACTCGATTATCTGGGCGGCGGTGATGCCGCTGTTGATAGCGATCTTTATTCCGTTCGCGGCAAATGGCAGCGCGATGGGCGGTATTATCCCGCTGATTCTCTACCCGGCGATCACCCTGGCGATCAGCTACGGTATGGTCCACAAGGGATATACGCTGGGGCGTGATTCGATTATCGGCCTGCTGCAAGGGGGGCGAATCAAAGAACTGATCTACGGGGCCAACGTGCTGGGTTTGATCATGATGGGCGCGCTTTCCGCCAGCTACGTCAAAATCACCACGCCGTTAAAAATTAGCGCCTTGAAAGGATCTGAAGTGGTGGTTCAGCAGATCCTCGACTCTATCGCGCCGGGCTTACTGCCACTGGCGGCGGTATTCGCCATCTACTTCTATCTGGTAAAAAAAGGGCCGCGCTACACCACCATTTTGCTGTCGATTGTCGCACTGAGCATAGTCTGTTCGTTGTTGGGAGTGCTGTAAATCATGACGCCGAATATCTATCAACAACTGGGGTTGAAAAAGGTCATTAACGCCTGCGGCAAAATGACCATTCTGGGCGTCTCAAGCGTCGCGCCGGAGGTCATGCAGGCCACCGCGCGCGCGGCTTCCGCTTTCGTCGAGATTGATGCGCTGGTGGAAAAAACCGGCGAACTGGTATCGCGCTATACGGGTGCTGAAGATAGCTATATCACCTCGTGCGCCTCGGCGGGTATTGCCATTGCCGTCGCTGCCGCTATCACCCACGGCGATCGGGCGCGCGTCGCCCTGATGCCGGACAGTACCGGTATGGCCAATGAGGTAGTGATGCTGCGCGGGCATAATGTGGACTACGGCGCGCCAGTCACCAGCGCGATTCGCCTGGGGGGCGGGCGTGTGGTGGAAGTCGGGTCAAGTAACCTCTCCGCCCGCTGGCAACTGGAGAGTGCGATTACCGGGAACACTGCCGCCTTGTTGTACGTGAAATCACACCATTGCGTACAGAAAGGCATGTTGAGCATTGACGATTTTGTACAGGTGGCGCAGGCCAACCACCTGCCGTTGATTGTCGATGCCGCGGCGGAAGAGGATTTGCGCGGCTGGGTGGCGAGCGGCGCGGATATGGTTATCTATAGCGGCGCGAAAGCCTTTAATGCGCCAACCTCCGGCTTTATCACTGGTAAGAAAACGTGGATTGCCGCCTGCAAAGCGCAGCACCAGGGGATTGCCAGAGCAATGAAAATCGGCAAGGAAAACATGGTTGGGCTGGTGTATGCGCTGGAGAATTACCACCAGGGCCAGACGACCGTGACCGCAGCACAGTTACAGCCGGTCGCAGAAGCGATTTCCGCTATCCATGGACTTTATGCCGATATCGAACAGGATGAGGCCGGGCGTGCAATCTGGCGTATTCGTGTGCGGGTGAACGCATCTGAATTGGGGCTGAACGCGCATGACGTCGAAGCGCAGTTGCGCGGCGGCGAGATAGCGATTTACGCCCGTAAATACCAGCTTCATCAGGGGGTTTTTAGCCTCGACCCGCGAACGGTCGCCGAAGGGGAAATGGCATTGATTGTGGCGCGACTCAGGGAGATTGCAGAACATGCAGCAGATTAATTTTTATCGTCAGCGGGTAGCGATTAACGTGCTGGCAAAGGATATCGCCAACGCGAAGGCTATCTATGAAGCCGCCGAAGGCCATGCGGTCATCGGCGTACTTTCCGCGCAGTTCGCTACGGTAGAAGAGGGCGTGCCGGAGGTGAAACGCTGGATGGCGGAGGTGCCGTCTATCTCGGTGGGACTGGGCGCAGGCGACCCGGCGCAGTACTACAAAGCGGCGATGATTGCCGCCCATACTCACCCGGCCCATGTCAACCAGACCTTTACCGGCAGCGGCTTCGCAGCGGGCGCACTGGCGGCGACAGGCGGCGAGCAAACACATATTAACGCCCTGGTCAGCCCGACGGGAACGCCTGGCGAGGTGTTGATTTCTACCGGCGTCAGCAGCAGCCAGGGAACGCCAGCCCGCGTTTCCTGTGAAGCGGCGGTACGCATGATGCAGGATATGGGCGCACATGCGGCGAAGTTTTTCCCGATGGGCGGCGAAAAGTCGTTACCGGAACTCTATGCGCTGGCGACAACCGCCGCCCGCCACGGCATGACGCTCATCGAGCCGACCGGCGGTATCTCACTGGATAATTTCGGTATTATCCTGCAAACCTGCCTGGAAGCAGGCGTGCCGCGCGTCATGCCGCATGTTTACAGCTCGATTATCGATCCGCAAACCGGCAATACGCGCCCCGAAGACGTCATTCGGTTGATGGAGATAGTCAAAGCGCTGGTGTGAGATTTATCGCCGAAGAGCGCTACGTTTACCTGGCCTACAGATGACGTGTATTTGTAGGCCCGGTTAGCGTTACGCTATTGGGCGATAATGCGTAGCAGGCTGGGCAAAAATGTACGTATTGCAGCCGTCAGTGATTCCCTTTCGAGCCTCCTCGCAGGGGTAAATTTTCCTGAATGCTGTCTGTATTTTTGGCGAGTACAGTGGCGTCATCTTATTCCTCAGGTGACGGATCGCCATGAAAAAAAGCCCCACGTCCACGCCTCATGATGCGGTATTCAAAACGTTTTTACGCCATCCGGATACCGCGCGGGATTTTCTCAATATTCATCTTCCCCATTCGCTAAGAATACGTTGCGATCTGACGACGTTGAAACTGGCGCCGGACAGTTTTATCGAGAAAAATTTACGCGCGTTTTATTCCGATGTCCTTTGGTCACTAAAAACGTGTGAAGGCGACGGTTATATCTATGTCGTTATAGAGCATCAGAGTACGCCGGACGCGCATATGGCGTTCCGGTTAATGCGTTACGCGACTGCCGCGATGCAGCGCCATCTGGATGCTGGCCATAAAACGTTACCGCTGGTGATTCCCATGCTGTTTTACCATGGCGCGAAAAGCCCGTATCCCTTTTCGCTGTGCTGGCTGGATGAGTTTGACGATCCTGCACTGGCGCGTCAGCTTTATGCGACGGCATTTCCACTGGTAGACATTACGGTGGTGCCGGATAACGAGATTATGCAGCATCGACGTATCGCGATGCTGGAGCTGGTACAAAAGCATATACGTCAACGCGACCTGATGGGATTGGTCGAGCGCTTAGCGGTACTTCTGATTACGGGAAACGCTAATGACAGTCAGCTAAAAGCGCTGTTTAATTATTTGCTAATACAGCATGGCAGCACGCCTCGTTTTGGCAAGTTTATCCGCGAGGTGGCGCGTCGTGTTCCCCAACACAAGGAGAGATTAATGACGATCGTAGACAGAATACGTGAATCGGGGCGCAGAAAAGGTAAGCGTGAAGGCGTGCAACAAGGCATACAGCAAGGTATACATCAAGGTAAGGAAGCCTTGCGTATTGCGCATACGATGCTGGAACAGGGGATCGAGCGAGAGATGGTGCTGATGATTACCGGGCTTTCTGACGAAGAGATTAAGGCAAAGCGCCATTAAACTTTTCCCTTTTCCGCCCGGTCATCGTGATTATCAACGGCGTTAAGCGGCCCGCGCGCGTCGACGGGAATCGAGGGAGATCAGAATCACTGACGAGAGAATGAGCAGCGTGCCCAGCCAGTCCGGCAAGGTAAAACTAATCCCCAACAGCAGTAGCGACAGCAGGGCGCTGCTTAACGGTTCCGCGCAGCTTAAAATGCTGGCTTTGGGGCCACCAATCAGTTGCGCGCCTTTCAAATACAGGCTGAACGTCAGCGACGTACCGATCACCACCAGGTAGAAAAAGGCCAGAATCAGGCTGCCGCTCACCGCAAAGTGCGTTCCTTCTTTAGCGTAGAAGGGCAGCAGAATAAGGCCGCCAAAGGACATACTCCAGCCGACCACTGGCAGTGTGCCGTATTGGGCGATTAGCCTGGAAGGCCAGGTCGTATAAAAGGCGGCGGCAAATGCGGAGGCGATACCCCAGAACAGCGCGCCTGAAGAGATCGACAGCGATGTTGGATTGCCGTGAGTCACCAGTAAAAAGGTGCCGATAAGCGATGTAAGAATGGCGGTTAAGACCAGAATGCCTGGTCGTGTTCTTCGCGCTAATGCAAACCACGCTACAATAATGGTCGGCGATAAAAATTGCAGCACTGTCGCGGTGGCGGCATTGGATTTTTCAATCGTGAGCAGGAAGGTTAGCTGAACGGTGAGCGCGCCCACCACGGAGAAAATCAGCAGACTCAGGGCATCTTTGCGGTTTTTAATAATCGAAAATATCTTATCGCCGTGCATAAAGGAGAAGGTCACCAGTATCAGCCCGGCGAATAACAAACGTATCATCGTCAGGAACTGTGACGACATACGGCTTTGCTCCATGATGTACTGCGCGCAAACGCCTGAACTCCCCCACAATACGGCGGCAATCAGGACGTTTAGCATCCCTTTTCTGGTGGAACCCATTTTTTCCTCGTCATGTTGTTTTATTTTTTTACGTGCAGGCATCATAACAGAGCTATCGCCGGCATTAAGCAGGAATTTATTGTTTAATGATTTCAGACGAGCCTGTTATTGACATAATATTGTCATTTTTTTGTCATAGAAAATATCAAACAAACTTAAACAAATCGTCACTATCCCCGCCTTTGCACTTTACAGAACATATTGACTGACTATAATAAGCGCAAATTCATGCAGGAGTAATATGTTGGACAGTCACTTTTACGTAAATCATCTGGCAAGTTAACGCACGCTATTCCTGCGCTGCTTGCCGAACCGGTGGGCAGCAATCTCCCCTTGTGACGATTGTCATCCCAATAATGTTACAACACGCGCATTGTCGCGAGGTAATCGTCATGTTCATGTTTAAACACGCTTTATTTCCTCCGCCGTTAACACGACGCTAATTGCCTCAGGGCAGAAATTTGTCGTGTGCTAAATATAGCACGTACTTATTCTTCCAGAAAAAATGGAGGAACGTATGTTAATGTTTCCTTATATTTTAAATTTACTGGCCGCTATGCTGTTGGGCGCGCTGATTGGCGCGGAAAGACAATGGCGTCAACGTATGGCGGGATTACGCACTAATGCGCTGGTGGCGACAGGCGCCGCCGTTTTTATTCTGAGCTCCATGACGACATCGCCAGACAGCCCCGGGCGAATTGCGGCGCAGATTGTCTCTGGGATTGGCTTTCTGGGGGCGGGCGTCATCATGCGCGAAGGGATGAATGTGCGCGGGCTGAACACTGCGGCAACGCTATGGTGTTCGGCGGGCATCGGCGTGTTATGCGGCTTAGGGCAGTTCAAAAATGCGCTGGCGGCGACGATCATTATTCTTTGTGCCAATATTTTACTGCGTGAAGCGGCGCAGCGTATAAATCAACTCCCGGTATCCGCCGAGGGAGAAAAACGTTATATCCTGAAAGTAACCTGTAATAAAGAAGATGAGAGCGAGGTTCGTCAGTGGTTACTGAATATCGTAAAAGAGGCCGCGATCTGTTTACAAGGGTTAGGTTCGGTCCCCGCTCAGGAACAGGGCTATAAAGAAATTCGTGCCGAGCTCGTGGGTCATGCTGATTATCGTAAAACGCGAGAGCTGATTATATCCAGAATAGGTGATAACGATAATATCACCGCAATTCACTGGAGCATTGATAGCCAATAATAGTTTTTATTCAATTTCAACATTACGCCAGGCGTATAAGGAGGGAATGATGGATATTCCCGAGTCGATAAAATAAAACCCACTCAAAATAGTGAGTAAGCAATAACCTTTTTTATGCATAGATAATTCTCCCGGGGCATTCACCTTGAAATCGTGAGTTTGCTATTCCCCGGGCGTGATATGCAGGAAACACTACACCTTAATTTTGGGGATTCATCATGACTGACATGAACATTGAAAACCGGAAACTCAATCGCCCGGCGTCAGAAAATGATAAGCAGCATAAAAAAGTATTTCCGATCGAAGCGGAAGCTTTTCATAGCCCGGAGGAGACACTGGCGCGGCTGAACAGCCATCGTCAGGGCCTCACGATAGAAGAGGCCAGCGAACGGTTGAAAGTGTATGGGCGCAATGAAGTGGCGCATGAGCAAGTTCCTCCGGCGCTGGTTCAGCTTCTGCAGGCATTCAATAACCCGTTTATTTACGTTCTGATGGCACTGGCAGGGGTCAGTTTCATCACGGATTACTGGCTCCCGTTACGCCGTGGCGAAGAGACCGATCTCACTGGCGTGCTGATTATTCTGACGATGGTCAGTTTGAGCGGGTTATTGCGTTTCTGGCAGGAGTTTCGCACTAACAGAGCAGCACAGGCGCTGAAAAAGATGGTTCGCACCACCGCCACGGTGTTGCGTCGTGGGCCGGGCAATATAGGCGCGGTGCAGGAAGAGATTCCCATTGAAGAACTGGTGCCGGGCGATGTGGTTTTTCTGGCCGCAGGCGATCTGGTGCCCGCCGACGTTCGACTGCTGGCGTCACGCGATCTCTTTATCAGTCAGTCAATTCTTAGTGGTGAATCATTACCCGTAGAAAAATACGATGTTATGGCTGATGTGGCAGGTAAAGACAGCGAGCAATTGCCTGATAAAGATAAAAGCCTGCTAGATTTGGGCAATATCTGTCTGATGGGAACCAATGTAACCAGCGGCAGAGCGCAAGCGGTCGTGGTCGCGACGGGAAGCCGTACCTGGTTCGGCTCGCTGGCGAAATCCATTGTGGGTACGCGTACCCAGACGGCTTTCGATCGCGGAGTCAACAGCGTGAGCTGGCTGTTGATACGCTTTATGCTGATCATGGTGCCGGTTGTCCTGCTGATCAATGGTTTCAGTAAGGGAGACTGGGTAGAGGCTTCGCTGTTCGCGCTGGCAGTTGCGGTGGGGTTGACGCCGGAAATGTTGCCCATGATTGTCAGTTCCAACCTGGCAAAAGGCGCGATTGCGATGTCGCGGCGCAAAGTGATCGTCAAACGCCTGAACGCTATTCAAAACTTCGGCGCGATGGATGTGCTGTGTACAGATAAAACCGGTACCTTAACCCAGGACAATATTTTTCTGGAGCATCATCTGGATGTGAGCGGTGTAAAAAGCGGCCGGGTATTGATGCTGGCCTGGCTGAATAGTAGCAGCCAGAGCGGCGCCCGGAATGTGATGGATCGCGCCATACTGCGTTTTGGCGAGGGTCGAATCGCACCATCGACAAAAGCGCGCTTCATTAAACGCGATGAACTGCCATTCGACTTTGTACGTCGCCGGGTATCGGTCCTGGTGGAGGATGCGCAGCATGGAGACAGATGCCTGATCTGCAAAGGCGCCGTTGAAGAGATGATGATGGTAGCCACCCATCTTCGCGAAGGCGATCGTGTGGTGGCGCTGACGGAAACACGCCGCGAGCTACTGCTGGCGAAAACCGAAGATTACAATGCGCAGGGATTCCGTGTATTGCTGATAGCGACACGTAAGCTGGATGGTTCCGGGAACAATCCGACATTAAGTGTGGAGGATGAGACCGAACTTACCATCGAAGGGATGCTCACTTTTCTCGATCCGCCGAAAGAAAGCGCCGGAAAAGCTATTGCCGCGTTGCGGGATAACGGCGTGGCGGTCAAAGTCCTCACCGGCGATAATCCGGTTGTGACGGCGCGTATCTGTCTGGAAGTGGGTATTGATACGCACGATATCCTGACCGGAACCCAGGTTGAGGCGATGTCAGATGCCGAACTGGCGCCTGAGGTGGAGAAACGCGCAGTATTCGCCCGGCTGACGCCGTTACAAAAAACGCGTATTTTGCAAGCGCTACAGAAAAATGGTCATACCGTTGGTTTTCTTGGAGATGGGATCAACGACGCGCCCGCGCTTCGTGATGCGGATGTGGGAATTTCCGTCGATAGCGCCGCCGATATTGCTAAAGAGTCATCAGATATTATTCTGCTGGAAAAAGATCTCATGGTGCTTGAGGAAGGCGTTATCAAAGGGCGGGAAACCTTTGGCAATATCATTAAATACCTGAATATGACCGCCAGCTCTAATTTCGGCAATGTTTTTTCGGTACTGGTAGCCAGCGCGTTTATTCCGTTTCTGCCGATGCTGGCGATTCATCTGTTGATCCAGAATTTGATGTACGATATTTCGCAGTTGTCGTTGCCGTGGGACAAAATGGATAAAGAGTTCCTGCGTAAGCCGCGGAAATGGGACGCGAAAAATATTGGCCGTTTTATGCTATGGATTGGCCCAACGTCTTCTATTTTCGATATCACAACCTTTGCGTTGATGTGGTACGTCTTTGCAGCTAATAACGTAGAGGCGCAGGCGCTCTTTCAGTCCGGCTGGTTTATTGAGGGTCTGCTCTCGCAGACACTGGTCGTGCATATGCTAAGGACGCAGAAAATACCGTTTATCCAAAGTCGGGCGACGTTGCCGGTATTATTGACGACCGGCTTGATTATGGCGATAGGCATTTATATTCCATTCTCACCTCTGGGCGCGATGGTTGGACTGGAGCCGCTGCCACTGAGCTACTTCCCATGGTTGGTGGCGACATTATTGAGCTACTGTCTGGTGGCGCAAGGCATGAAGCGCTTTTATATCAAACGCTTTGGCCAGTGGTTTTAATGATGTTTGAGGATCGCCCAGATGAATCGCTCACCCGATAAAATCATCGCGCTGATATTTTTACTGATTAGCCTGTTGGTGTTGTGTTTAGCCCTCTGGCAAATCGTTTTCTAACGAGGTGACGCCATGCAAAAAAGAGGGTTGGACAAAATTTTTTATCAGGTTGTCCTGATAGCAATCATCCTGATTTTACTGACTATCTGGATACGATAAGTTGCTGTTGGCGAGCCCCGCTTAAAATAAGAATCGATGTAGTTGTTCTTTTTATGGCGGGGCGCTATTTTCATGGTATCCCACATCAGAAGGGCAATATCATGAATAATCGTCGTGGTTTAACCGCCGTCCTGGCGACGTTGATTACGTTTTCCCTGAGCGCTACGCCTGTGCTGGCGAATCCGGGAAATGGCAATGGCGGCGGACATGGTAATAACGCGGCTAATCAGGGTAATAACGGTAACGGACATAAAGGAAATGCCGGGCAAAAAACGGAACACCGTAAAAATGGCGGTAAACCGGATCACGTCGAGTCGGACATTAGCTACGCTGTCGCCAGGCAACTGGCAGTGAATTTAGGGCTGACGGGTTATCAGTCTTTACCTCCGGGGATTGCGAAAAATCTGGCGAGAGGAAAACCGCTGCCGCCGGGAATCGCTAAAAAAACGGTGCCGGCGTCTATGCTGGGACAATTACCTTATTATCCGGGCTATGAGTGGAGAATCGTTGGGGATAATCTGGTGCTGATCGCGCTCAGTACCGCGGTGGTCACGGCGATTATTAATGGCGTATTTGATTAAGAGCCTATCCCACCAGGCGTTATTGGCGCAGCCAGTTTGGACACGGACAGCGCGCAAAAACCGGAGCGTACACGTAGTACGTGAGGTTTGACTCGCTACGCTCGCCCTTCGGGCCGCCGCAAGCGGCGTTCAAAACGCTAACGCGTTTTGGCGAGCACTGCCCAGGTCCAAAATGGCAAGTAAAATAGCCCCATTAAATGGGGCTATTTAGCCTCTTCAGGGCGTTATTTATGCGCGTTGAGAATCCAGCAGTTCATTATTTTTTACTACTTCCTGCGCTTTGGTATAACTTTCAATCAGTAGCTGATAAGCCGGGAATATTTTGGTATATACATCCGCCCATTCTGCGGCATCTTCCCGATTCCAGGTACGTTGCAGCTCAGAGGCTACCGCCGCGGTATCCATTGGTACTACGCCCGCCTGCACCACGCGGGCCATCGTAATTTCCTGTGCCATTTTACTGTACGTACCGGAGGCATCAATTACCGCAAATACCTTGTACCCTTCCGCGACGGCGCTGATGGCTGGAAAAGCCATACAGACACTGGTAATAGTGCCAGCGATGATCAGCGTTTTACGGCCTGTCGCTTTTACCGCTTGTACAAAATCGGCATTATCCCAGGCATTAATTTCCCCTTTACGCGCGACATATTGCGCGTGGGGCGCATTCGCATGGATTTCCGGAATCAGCGGAACATTCGGTCCCTGTGGTACGGATGCGGTAGTAATGACCGGCATATTGCATAAGGTGGCGATCTTAGCCAGCGCCGCGGCGCGCGCGCGTAATTCCGGCATCGGCATGTCGCCGACGGTCTGAAACAGGCCACTTTGGTGATCAATCAGCAGCATTACTGCGTCGTTAGCACCAATGGCAGGGCGTTGACCGTTAAAATTCGCGGGTGTAGACATAATTCATTCCTTGTTGTTGCCTTTCACTGATAGTCACTATCAGTGTTAAAGTCATTAATCGCCGGGGCGATTTCCGTTTTTAAGCTGATGACAGTAATCCGTTGCCGATTCTGGATTACCCTGTTGAGTTCTTTCTGAAGGAATATTCATCGGCATCACCTTCAGTCGATTTACTTTCACGCGAATTTGTTATCACAACAATATTCATATTATGAATAAATGTTTCTATTTTACATGTCAGAGAGGATTATTGATTGAAAAAACAAACTATGCCCCTACAAATTGTTTCTGATAGATAGTTTTAAAATTATTTGGTATAAATTTGAAATATGTTGGTTAAGGATTAACTTATTTATATTTAAATAACATAAAGCACAGCTTAAATATTAAGTGGGAAGCGTGCTTTTATTAAGTATGGCTACTGTAACTCTTAATAAATTGGAAACTATCCCTATATAACGAGTGCTGCTTTTTGGGATATTACAAGCCATTATAGGAACACATTGAATAAAACCTTGTCTTTCATGTGGGGTAGATTATCAGGATATTTTTTCTCATGATTTATATATGAGATATTAAAGCGTAGTGGCACAGTAAATTTGGCCACTTGATTAAAGGTGATATTCTCACCTCAATACAAAACAGGAGACTTAACGAACAAGAAAACCAAACGTACTTTCACCCCTGAGTCTGCTATAATGAGAAAAGCAGTGTCTACGCTTACCTGTTAATGTCTTATGCCTCTCGCTCTTCTATATGATCGGTATGTGCAGGGGACAATCCATGTCCTGCTACGCAGCCACAGCATCAGACTATACTCAGTGGTGTCTATTAACCCTCTCCAACTACGTTATGTTTTGGCATGGTAACAATGCGATGTTATGGATAATTAACGATAATATTGAATTTAATCCAGAAATGAATCGCCTGGCGTCATTATCGAGGCCAGATCTCAACATTATTCTGACAACGCTCGCCAGCCGCTGCTTGCGCCTTCTGCTGGAAAACGCCCCCTCCGTCGTCTCACAACAAACATTCTTTCAAAAAGTGTGGGAAGAAGACGGCATGGTGGTGTCGGCAAATACGCTTTATCAGAATATCTCCATTATTCGCCGCGGATTACGTACCGTTGGCGAAAATGAAGATACGCTGATAATCACGGTTCCGCGTAGAGGCTTTCAGATTGAGCCTGGTGTGAGCCTCATGACCATCCGCAAAGACTTCGCTCAGACAATAGAAAAAAAGGGTGAGACGCCGCCGCGTACGTCAGGGCGTTGGTTTAAACATTATGTACCTGTACTTTGGATGACCGGGACATTTGCTGTCGGTATTTTGCTTGGCACTATAAGCTGGCAAACCGTTCCCGATAAGGATTTTTACGATCGCTACACGCTGGTTGAAACAACTCAGGGCTGTCATTTTTTCTCGCGGAATGAAGATATCGAAAGCGGTAGCCGCTTTGCAAGCTATAAGTCAATGATTCTAAAAACCGGTATGGATTGTCAGAAATACTCATGGGTCTATTTCCCTTCCAGCAGTCGCACCCCAGCGGTTACGGCATTGATTTGTCAGCAACCTTATAAAACGCGCGGTGATACAGGCTGCGTGACGCTTTTTTTCCGCGGGGTGACACATGGGTAAAAAGGCACTGATGTTAGCCTGCCTGACGCTACTGTTTCTGGGAGTAGGGCTTGGGCATCTTGTTCATTTATATACGGAAAAGAACCGGGATCCAGAGAAATGTACGGCGCCTGTGATTGTGTTTTATAACAACACTCAGGCTAACTTGACGCTGGACTTTATGTATTCGCTGAAAAAACGCACTGGGGTGGTTTCCATCAGCGGAACGTATTACGTCGATAATAAAATGAGCGGCGTGATCCGCCGTGATGTTTCCTATGTATGGAGTGAAAATAAAGACAGCACCCATTTTATATCGACGGATATCAACAAAGTCACGCGTGACGAAACACTGTCCGATGCGGTTATCGAGACGGTTTTACCCGATTTTTATGTCTATCCAGGGAAAAGTATCAGTTACACCATCCTGACTCAGGGCCATCGTGGTTTTATGTTCACTATCGGGAAACGCCCGATATTTTTCTGTACACATTAAGCTGTTTTGGGAGCCGTTCATGGAACGTATCAGCCAAATGAAAGCGCTTCCGGGTAAAAGCCGCTGAAGATCAGCGGCTCTGTTGTTACCTGAATCAGAAACTGTATTTCATCCCCAACATTCCTCGGGTATCACTATAACCTGTGTCACCCACCTGTTGCGCCACGTTACCCCATACGTTCAGGCGCGGGGTAACTTGTCCTTCAATACCTACTTTCAGTTCTCCAATATTCTTCGTACCACGCATATCGCTGCTGACATCGTCCATCTTCACGCTGGCAGGCTGCGTATTATGGATCCAGTTCGCCTCCACGAACGGCTGGAACTCTCGAGATTTATTGTCATCAATAGCATTGTGGCCGTTAATATAGGCTTTTACGCCCATGCGGGTTAGCAGATTACCGGCGGTATCATCCTTGACGAGGGTACCATTGGCTTCGCGATTGTCGTCAGCCTGCACGCCCATCCATACCACCTGCGCTTTGGGCTGCAACCAGTAGCTTTGATGCGCGCTTTCACCTAACCTGAAGCTGTAACCGGCTTCAACCGAGGCGGTAATTCCTTTGGATTTATATTTCTCAGCGGCCTGATCCTGACCCATGACCTTGTTATCAAACCAGTTGTACAGCATCCAGGTATCCACATAAGCTCCAGACCGATCGATATTGTTAGCATACCAGGTGCCGTAAAGGCCGACGCTGTAACCGGTGACTTGACCACGGGAATGATAGTCACTCACGGACGACTGCGTGCGGTTCTGGCTGTTGGCATAACCTGCCATTGCACCAATATGCCAACGGTCAAGACCGTCAGTGCTCCACTGTGCCAGATCGCCTCCCACTTGTAACACATAGCTGTTGATGCGGGTTTTTAGCTGCCCGCTGCCATCGTTGAAGCGAGTATGGGCGCCGACGTTACGCATCCACAGGCTGGTGACCTTCTTCTCACCCGTCAGCATGTCGGTGTACTGGGTTTCACCCAGACGGTCATGGAGACGCGTCATGAACAGCGTATTTGCCGCATAGTTGTTGGCAAGATAGCTGCCCACTTCCGGACGGAACTGATGTTCTGTTATCGGCGGTGTGTCAGATTGCCCTATGTCAGGAATTGTCGGATCAGGGATGACCGGGTCTACTGGCTCAGGGTCTACAGGATCAGGGTCCACCGGATCGGGAATAACAGGGTCAGGGATAACCGGGTCTACAGGATCAGGGTCTACCGGATCGGGAATGACAGGGTCAGGGATAACTGGGTCTACTGGATCAGGAATAATCGGTTCGTCCGGCTCAATGTAGCTGGTCAGATACCAGTTTTTACCTTTCTGCACCACGTTGTAGTCATAGGCTCCGGCAACAATACGGCTTGCTTTTTCGAAAGTACCGTTAGAATTACCAGCAACGTTAACAATTTCAATACCTTCAATGGTTTGCGCCCCGGCTCCTCCAATATTATTTACTGCAACAAATGTGTTGCCTGAAGTATTGCCGAGAACCTGCAGCCTGTCCGTTTCGGAATCATCATCGTTGAGCACAGTATTAAAGACCAGCTTACCGCCGTTGCCTACATAATCTTCATTGATGGTGAGCGTTTGCCATGGCTCGCCATCTTCATGGCTGAAGTTAATGGTTGCGCCACTATTCAGCGTCAGGTCAGTGAGCGTTGAGCTGCGGGTCATATTCCAGGTCGCATCGCTCATTTGTACAGATATAACGCCTGTGCCCGCCGTAGCGCTGGTGATGTACGACGCCCCGTCCCATCGCGAGTTGTCCGTCATATTGAGCTTAATCGTACTGTTCTGTTGCGGTAGCGTACCGCTGGCCGCGGTGGCGCCAGCAGCACGAATATCACCGTCGATGACGAAACGACCTCCTGAAGAACCGTCAACAATGCCGCCAGTTTCCGTGCTGATGGCGTAACTTTCGCTACTGTTATCGCCCGCCATAGTAATAGCCGCACCGCCTGCCAGATTAATGGCGCCTCGGGAGAGGGCGTATAAACCGGCAGGGGCTTTACTATAGGATGCAGCCTTACTGGCGCTGTTAACGCTAATAGTGGCATTCTCTCCCAAATTAACGGTAGCGTTAGTTGCATATACCGCGTGTGCGCTGGCACCGTTCACCGTAATAGTAGCGTTGTTGCCAAGCTCGGTTCTGGAGGAGGATGCTGCGTAAATCCCCGTTGAGGATGCGCCGGAGGTTTCGATGGTTGCATCGTCACCCAGACGAATCAAAGAACCGCTTTGTCCGGTACGCAGCCCCTCCGAACTGTCGCCGGTAGTAACAATATGTGCACGATTGCCGACGACAATCGTATTTTTGGCACGTGACGCATCCCGCATGGCGTTAGCTGTAATTCCACGTCCCTGGCTACCTGTTGTTTTGATATACAGATCGTCGCCGACGTAAATATTGGCCGATCCGGTCCAACCCTGGCCCAGTGAGTTATATCCGGCGTTAATACCGTCACCATCCTGACCATCCACGTAGATGTTGGTACGGTCACCGGTAATAATAAATACCGGGTTATCCGGAGTATTTGCGCCGTGAGTACGGATGCCATCGACGTCTCTACCATTATTCGCGGCATTCGCCGACTGCGTCCGAATGGTCAGGTCGTTGCCAAAAATCACGCCCGGACTTCCCGTCCCGCTGTTCTGAATAACCGTGACAGTGTGTTCAAACGCCTCCGCGCCCGGCCCATTAAGCGTGAGGCCATTGCCATAAACCGGGATGGTACCGGTGTTCCACTGATAAACGTAGTTGGGCATGGTACCGACTTTGGTGAAACCGGTACTGGCCTGAGCGGGAATAATGGCCTGTAATTCCGGCGGCAACTGGCTGACTAGCCCACTGGATGGCAGACTATCAACGTCAACCCAGGCCGCCTGGGAGGGAAATATCATAGAGGCTAATGCTGCTGATACCGCTATGGCGATGAATGAGTAATTTTGGGGAGTTGGCATTCTGCCTCCTGCATTATGGCTTAAAGCGTCTTCCACATCGCAATAATATGGAAATAATAAAAATGGAAACGGATCTATAAAATATTTGATATTATTTTATGAATGCTATGCCCTAGCTTATTTTCAAGCCGCAGCTTATGCACATAAAGTTTCTTAATATCAATATTGTCAATATTTACAATCTGCTGAATACTTATTCCTGATACAAAGCGCTTAAGTAATATAAATTCCGTATAGTTAAGCGTTCGTCCACGTTTACTGTTGGCAAGCCGACCGGTAAACAAGCGGTGCATCTTTTGCTGTTGCACAATATCATCGTCATCGGAATAAATAATTCCTTGTATTTTATTGCTTTTCAAAATCCAGTAATTGGCCAGCGGAGTTAAACTTTTGTCAGAAATCAGGACAATATGCATACCACTGTTTGCCAGACTGTCAGCCCATTGTAAATCGGTAAATCGTCGAAGATTCGGGAAAGAAAAATCAACAAAGATAAAACCGCTGGATAAATGGTTGTGTCTATCAAGCAATAACTTTTCAATAAACCCTTTTTTCAGGAAAGCATTACCATCTGGCCAGATGGAAAATGCCGCATTATGACAGTATTGCACCCGTACTGCGCTGTCAGGGAATAATTGACAGGATAAATCGCAACTAATGCAATGGACAATTTGTGAAGGCTTTCTCATCATCCTGAACGACTCCTGTCGATGTTTCTATTAATATTTCATTGGTAAATAAATGTGTCAATCCAGATAATATAAAGTACTACGACTGTCAAAAGTCGCGAAATATTGTCAGTGTCATAAACTCCTGGAAAGCACTAAAATACAGCTTTAAAAAACCATGACAGATCCGACAGTCGTAATACATCATTTCGGATTTGTATTTCACGCATTGAGATTTTTATACAGTATCTCCAGTATCATAAAAAATCTTAAAACAGCACTATTTGCTAAATCATGAGAGTGATAAATAACGGTTCTCAATACCAGCTGTCTGCTGCCTTTGTCACTATCGGGGTGATGTGATGAAATATAAAAGTAATTCCTGTAAACCTGTAATGAATTCTTATTATTAAAAGCTAATTTAAGATTTTTTCTTTTATTGCATTGTTATTCAATGACTTAATGGTGATATTTGTGCTCTCATCAACTTCTTATATACAAATTTAAGACTATTTTATAGAGACGCATGTAAACTTTAAGAGGGTGTAATGCTAATGCCATGAGAAAATTTTGTAACTTAACGCCGGGAGTCATACCTTGCCAATAAGTTGATCTGACTTAATTCTGATCGTGACAGTCTGAGCAAGTGACAGACTTATTGGTCGAAGCAACTTCAGCTTCTGGCTTCTCTTTTCAATCGCTCATCTGATGAAAACTCTTTCCCGGAGCACATTAGTGAGAAACAGGATGTGGTGAAACCCAATGTCCATAGATATAGTCAGTCACTTCACAAATATCCGCCTCAGGGCAGATATCTTTAACCATTCATCCGGCTTCGGCCAACTTAATTACGGCGATGTTCTGATGCTCAGTAAGACGGACTTTACGCATAGAGATTCCTTCGTCAGCAGATCGATTACGTGATCTCTAAATGTGAGTAGCACGATTATGTGGAGTAATATGAGCACATGGTATAAGAATGTATACGGATATTTTACTGCTGAAATATAATAATGGGAGGGGTTATGAATAAACAGGACGTATGGGAGAGAAAGGGTATAAAGATAAAATGCTTGCAGTATCTAATAGATAACAATGAAAAATCAGGTAATTGAGAAACTATTCAGTGTTTAGGTTGATGTGATATTAAGTCATTCAGCCGCTACAGCGCATTATCAGGATAATTTCGTCTGGATAAAACGGAGGAGGGAATCGCCACAGGTTTAACAGACACCGCTGAGTCATTTAAGATGACTTAAAGAGAGGAGCCCATGAGCGGTAAACGTTATCCCGAAGAGTTTATAATTAAAGCGGTAAAACAGGTTATTGAGCGCGGCCATTCTGTTTCCAGCGTCGCAACACGTCTTGATATTACTACCCACAGTCTTTACGCCTGGATAAAACCGCCATATTCACGACGGCATCATGCAATCACAGGAGTCTAATTTGATATCTTGGTCTGTTGAATTTATTGACTTTTATTGTGTTGGGTTTTTATTGATGCCCCCTATTATGCCCTCAAATGATTTTGCTTGTGGGGTTCGGGGCATTCTGAGCTACTTTTTAGGTTCTGTTTTCCATTGTAGCAAACCGGCGATATCCTTCTCACCTTCGGCTTCTTTTAAGCGCCGTTGTTGTTCAGCAAACTGACTATATTCCGCCTGCGCTTTTTCATCGGCCATTTTCTTAGTGACTTTACCTGCGCCTTGTAAAACCTCACGGTCGTTAAATTGCAGGAACTGATCCAGCTTATCCTGCCAGTCGCGTAAAAAGACCTGCTGACGACGACGGGCCTGATCCTCGGCAAAATCCAGCCACATGTTAACTACGCGGTTAAGCTCGCTGACTTCATCTTGAGTGAGATAATTTTTTGCCACCGTCACGTCACCCTTACGTACCTCTTCACCTTTATAGCTGGTCAGCCCCATATGCGGCTGGCTGGCGTCAGCACGCTGATGAATGAGTTCAGCAGCGGTATGTCCGGTACAGGCAAAATGCAACTTGTTCTGGATGGTTTGAAAAAATTGCGTGGTTTCTTTGAGCGATGGTTGATAGTCGGCGGCTAACGCAAAGATCTCTCGTACCCGCAAATAAACCCGACGTTCGCTGGCGCGAATATCGCGGATACGCTCCAGCATCTCAGCAAAATAGTCGGGTACAGCCGATGAACCCACGGGCGGATTTTTCAGGCGCTCATCGTCCATCACAAAACCTTTGATCAGGTATTCCTGGAGCGTCTGGGTTGCCCACTGGCGGAACTGTGTGCCGCGCGGGGAGCGAACGCGGTAGCCGACAGCAAGGATGACAGGCAGGCTGTAGTGAAGCCTGTTGCGGCTTACCTGACGGCTACCTTCCTGTTGAACTTGTAAGTAAGACTTACAGGTTGCGTTTTGCTCAAGTTCGCCTTCTTCATAGATCGCTTTAATGTGCTGTGTAACTGCCTGGGGAGTGATCTGATAAAGGTTGGCGATGGTTGCCTGAGGGAGCCATAGCGTCTCTTGCTCAAAGCGGCACTCCACACGAACTTCACCGTCATCGCTGGCAAACATAACAAATTCGCCTGCCGGGGATTGGGTTAAGTATTTGTCTGCCATGCCGCCTCCGCTTATATCTGACTCGCAATGCCGTAATCTGCCTAGTATGCCAGAAATTCCTGGTGAAGCTTATTACGCAGATAGCGTTTATTTTGCGGGCAGCGCCCCCGGATAATGCTTCGCCACGATATCATTCATCTTCTCCACCAGATCCAGACGCTTAAACGTGATATGTCCGCTGCCCTTCTGAAAGTAGCGGATGGTGAACATATCGTCTTCAAAGACCTGCTCACGCGGATTATCGCGCACGAAGTCCATAAACCGGATAGAGACATCATGCCGGTTGTCAGGAATGGTTTTACTATCCAGCAGGTAGAGCATTCGTTCCAGATCGGCGAGCTGGTCGCGTCGCCAGCCCCAGTTCAGGCTGTAGCCCCATCGGTCATGCTTCACCAGATTGTTGACGATAATCTTCTTGCCGAAATAACAAGGATTATTGGTTTTGTACTCTTGGCTTAACCCCTTAAATACATTGATAATCCCACGTTCGAAAACATCCTGTTCCTTAACCGGAGGTTGGGGATCGACGCCCATCACGCTGTGCAGTACATCATTACTTGGCTCGCCGTAGGTCGCCCCGGTGGTATTGACGCCAGACCATTACCTTTCTCGTCCTGTTCAAGTAGGCGAACAGACTCACGTTTTACCGTGCTGATAACCTGCGGGCTATGGGTAGTGACAATAAACTGGATTAGTGGAAATGCGCTGCGCAAAGACTGGATAATTTGCTGCTGCCAGGCTGGGTGCAGGAACATATCGACTTCATCGATCAGCACAATCCCTGTGTTTTTAAGGCGGCTTCATCGCGTAAATGGGGGTTGAGTTTGACACAGCGAAACGCGATATCCGCTACCATCGCAACCGCATTACGCAGGCCGTCGCTGAGCTGGGCTAAGGGGATATTGCCGTGCTGCGGATGATTCATTACCAGTTGCTGGTTATGGCTGGAGCTGTATTCCAGATCGCGCCAGCCAGTTACGTCTTTTGTCAGACAGTTAATGGCTTGCTGGATAGCCTGAATAGCTTCTTTCATCCGCGAATACGAACATCTTCTTTTAACTTTGTTGAAGGTGATTCAAGTTGTGTGATTTGATGTTCACGGTAGCTATGCCATAGCCAGCTATACCACTGCTCAAACTGTTTATAGTTTGATGTGGCCGAGAGGCAATCGTCATAACCAGACAAACGTGAAAAGGCGCTGTTATCCAGACGCTGTTCAGTAGGCTGTGCCTCATAACGTTCCTGATACCACAAGCGAGCAGTCCCCAGATAAAGCATTAGGAGAAGTTCAACCTGCAGCAAATTATGCTCTTCACGCACCAGCGTCTGAAGTTGTTCACCCCAACGGGTAAGCTGCGCCGCCGTCTTATCTTCATGCGGCGGCTGTTCTCCTCGCTTGTCGAGCATCCAGGTTGCCGTCTTTCCACTTTCCCATTCCCCGGTAGCCGTAATCATGGCCGGAGACGACATTTCCATGTTCAGCGCTTCGGGGCGGAAAACCAGACGTACATCTTCTGTACGGATCGCCAGCGATTTATCTTTTACATAGAGGCCGGCAAGCCACGAATAAAGGGGAACAGCGCCAGGCGTACCGCATCCAGTACTGTCGTCTTGCCCGCGCCGTTTGGTGCAACCAGAATCGTAATGTGTTCATCAAAAGTAATATCGAGCTGCCTGAAACAACGAAAGTGAAGCAGTGAAAGTTTGTCGATTCTCATTACACCAGCCTCACCTGTTTTTATGTTTTAGTATAATAACATCTCTTGCCTGCAATCTTGCCCGCTTTAAGCGGGTAAAGGTTACGCCTTTTATCACGTTTTAACTATTTATCCTGTTGATTAACATGGTTTTTATAAGGAATTAATAAAATCCTTTCCTGTCGTGTCCGTAGAATATCGACAGCCTGGAGACAAGGTGACTGTTGCTGGTAACCATATTCTTTGCGATCGATACCAACTCGTTCATGTTTTTTCTTCAGAAAGTTACGGCATCGACAAACGTAGCGCCTGCGTTGATAAACGTAAGGCTATAGTGCCTTCAAGTAGATGAGTAAGCTGCGACGTTACTGCTCGTATGAACACCATCCACCCTTATGATGTGAGCCTGTACCCCCATGTGGATGTTGACCCTTTGGGCAGGCAAGCGCACTGGATGATGCCGTGACGGTAATAAAAGCGATAATCATCGCTGTAAATAATCTCTTCATATATAACTCACATTAATAAATTAGAACATATTACTAACTACTACAGAATACGCATACTTGATACGGACTTAGGGGATAATATAACGCGTACTTTAGTTTAAATTCTATCCTTCATGTGGCATAGGTTATCAGGATAGGTTTTCGTTATGAATTTTATCTGGGATATTGAAGCAACATATTGGGGGGGATATGAGTTATAAATATGTTGGTAAGCATGGCTGTGATGTTGCATTGCGGATGGGCTATAAAGAATGCCCCGATGAAAATGCTTATGGTGATGCCTATTATATTAAAGATGGATTAAAATGGATATTTAATATAACAGGCTTAAAAAAACGGCTTGGCGTATACAGCGACGACGATCTCCGTAAACAGAACTATGATGTAGATACCTATTATCGAGTTGAAAACCAACAGGAAGAAAGTGCAGATGATGAAATGCAATCGCTATATCATAATTTAGCGGTAGACGAAGGAGAACCCGTGTATCTGGAGGGAGGCATGTATCTTTATCCAGATGGCTCTATACGTTGATCTCATAATTTTGGCCTGGTAAGCGTTACCTCTTTTGAGAAAGGATGAGCCTGTAAGTATGACCCACAAGTTCGTTTGGTGATTAGTTAAGTCCCGCCCGCGTTAGTTCTGGCGTACTTTTATCCCTTCTTTGCGGACGATATCCCACAATAAATGGACGTTTGGTTTTAGCAATCGGTAAATGGTGATTAATAAAATAATATTCCACTTTCTCTCTCCACCTTTCCTTTCGTATTATATGCAAGAACTGGTCTTAATAATAAGCAAATACTTTGTCCCGAAATAGAGGACGAATGGTGGGCATGAGAGAAGGATTTTGGCGGAAGATCACAGGAGTCGAACCTGCCCGGGACCGCTGGCGGCCCCAACTGGATTTGAAGTCCAGCCGCCTCACCGGAGACGACGATCTTCCGCGCCTCGATTGCTACATGGAGGCGCGCGCATTATAGCTACTTCCTGGCGTTTCCACATCCCCTCCCGTGCTTTTTTAACTTCCCTTTCCTTCTGCCATGACCGGTTTCATATAAACCCCCATAAAATCCATTAGTTACATTTCATCACACTTTTTGACGCTACCCTGATCACAGAAAACAAGAATCGTAATTTGATAACTAAATAACGGAATATTCACGCTCGCAGGGAAGGTTTACAAAAACTGTAACCGGTATCAGTGAGCGTTGTGAGCATTAAGGATGCGTAATGAAAAGTGAGATTCTCTCCGTTAAGGAGAAGATTGGCTATGGTATGGGCGATGCCGCGAGCCACATCATCTTTGATAACGTCATGTTATATATGATGTTCTTCTATACCGATATTTTCGGTATTCCCGCTGGTTTTGTCGGCACCATGTTTTTACTGGCGCGTGCGCTTGATGCCATCTCCGACCCTTGCATGGGCCTGCTGGCCGACCGCACCCGCTCTCGCTGGGGCAAATTCCGGCCCTGGGTGCTGTTTGGTGCGTTGCCGTTTGGTATCGTTTGTGTGCTGGCTTATAGCACGCCGGATCTCAGTCTGAACGGCAAAATGATTTATGCCGCCATCACCTACACGTTGCTCACCCTTCTGTACACTGTGGTCAACATCCCTTACTGCGCGTTGGGGGGTGTAATAACCAATGACCCAACGCAGCGTATCTCCCTGCAATCCTGGCGCTTTGTGCTGGCAACGGCGGGCGGAATGCTCTCTACCGTACTGATGATGCCTCTGGTGAAACTGATTGGCGGCGAGAATAAGGCGCTGGGCTTCCAGGGGGGTATCGCGGCGCTCTCGGTGGTGGCGTTCCTGATGCTGGCGTTCTGCTTCTTTACCACCAAAGAGCGCGTTGAAGCGCCTGCCACCCATACCTCCATGCGTGAAGACCTGCGTGATATCTGGCACAACGACCAGTGGCGCATAGTCGGCCTGCTCACCATCCTGAATATTCTGGCGGTATGCGTGCGCGGCGGGGCGATGATGTATTACGTCACCTGGATATTGGGCAAACCGGGCGTGTTTGTCGCCTTCCTCACCACCTATTGTGTCGGCAACCTGATTGGCTCGGCGCTGGCAAAACCGTTGACCGACTGGAAATGCAAAGTGAGCGTTTTCTGGTGGACCAACGCTTTACTCGCAGTAATCAGCGTGGCGATGTTCTTCGTACCGATGCACGCCACGATCGCTATGTTCGTCTTTATCTTCGTGATTGGCGTATTGCACCAGTTAGTCACGCCTATTCAGTGGGTGATGATGTCCGACACCGTCGACTACGGCGAATGGTGTAACGGCAAACGCCTGACGGGGATCAGTTTTGCCGGCACGTTGTTCGTGCTGAAACTGGGTCTTGCCCTCGGCGGGGCGCTGATTGGCTGGATGCTGGCAGGCGGCGGTTACGACGCGGCGGCGAAAACGCAAAACAGCGCCACGATCAGCATCATCATCGCTCTGTTCACTATCGTCCCGGCCATCTGTTATCTGCTGAGCGCCGCGATCGCTAAACGCTACTACACCCTGAAAAGCCCGTTCCTGAAAACCATTCTGGAACAACTGGCGCAGGGCGCACACCGTAATGAACAAGAATTTACCCATAAAGAATTGCAGAACTAAAGGAACAGACTATGAAAATTAGCGACGGAAACTGGCTGATCCAGCCTGGCCTTAATTTGATTCACCCGGTTCAGGTGTTCGACGTTGAACAGCACGGGAATGAGATGGTGGTCTATGCCGCGCCGCGCGATGTCCGCGAACGAACCTGGCAACTGGATACCCCGTTGTTTACCCTGCGCTTTTTCTCGCCGCAGGAAGGAGTGATAGGTGTACGGATGGAACACTTCCAGGGCGCTTTGGATAACGGCCCACATTATCCGCTCAATGTCTTGCAAGATATCAACGTGGAGATGCAGAACAACGCCGAATTTGCCGAACTTAAGAGCGGCAGCCTGAGCGTGCGCGTCACCAAAGGCGAGATCTGGTCTCTGGATTTTCTGCGCAACGGTGTACGTATCACCGGTAGCCAGTTGAAGAATAACGGCTATGTGCAGGATACCAACAGCGGGCGCAACTACATGTTCGAGCGTCTGGATCTCGGCGTGGGCGAAACCGTCTACGGGCTGGGCGAGCGCTTTACCGCGCTGGTGCGTAACGGTCAGACGGTGGAGACCTGGAACCGCGACGGCGGCACCAGTACCGAGCAATCGTACAAGAATATCCCGTTCTATATCACCAACCGTGGCTACGGTGTGCTGGTGAATCATCCGCAGTGCGTGTCGTTTGAAATTGGCTCCGAGAAAGTCTCCAAAGTTCAGTTCAGCGTCGAGAGCGAGTATCTGGAATACTTCGTCATCGACGGCCCGACCCCGAAAGACGTGCTGAACCGCTATACCCAATTTACGGGTCGTCCGGCGCTGCCGCCCGCCTGGTCGTTTGGCCTGTGGCTGACCACCTCATTCACCACCAACTACGACGAAGCGACCGTTAACAGTTTTATCGACGGTATGGCCGAGCGCAATCTGCCGCTGCACGTCTTCCACTTCGACTGTTTCTGGATGAAAGCTTTTCAGTGGTGCGATTTTGAATGGGACCCGGTGACTTTCCCCGATCCGAAAGGGATGATTCGCCGCCTGAAAGCGAAAGGGCTGAAAGTCTGCGTGTGGATTAACCCCTACATCGGCCAGAAATCCCCGGTTTTCCAGGAGCTGAAAGAGAAAGGGTATTTACTTAAACGCCCGGACGGCTCCTTGTGGCAGTGGGATAAATGGCAGCCGGGACTGGCGATTTACGACTTCACCAACCCGCAAGCCTGCGAATGGTATGCCGACAAGCTGAAGGGCCTGGTGGAGATGGGAGTGGACTGCTTCAAAACTGACTTCGGCGAACGCATTCCAACGGATGTGCAGTGGTTTGATGGTTCAGATCCACAGAAAATGCACAACCATTATGCCTACATCTACAACGAACTGGTGTGGAACGTGCTGAAAGAGACCGTCGGCGTTGAAGAGGCGGTGCTGTTCGCCCGTTCCGCCTCGGTGGGCGCGCAACAGTTCCCGGTGCACTGGGGCGGCGACTGCTACGCCAACTACGAATCGATGGCGGAAAGCCTGCGCGGCGGGCTGTCCATCGGCCTGTCAGGGTTTGGCTTCTGGAGTCATGATATTGGCGGATTCGAGAATACCGCGCCGGCGCATGTCTACAAGCGTTGGTGCGCATTCGGCTTGCTCTCCAGCCACAGCCGCCTGCACGGTAGCAAATCCTACCGGGTTCCGTGGGCCTATGACGACGAGTCCTGTGACGTGGTGCGCTTCTTCACCGAACAGAAGTGCCGGATGATGCCGTATCTGTATCGGGAAGCGGCGCGCGCCAACGAAGCCGGTACGCCAATGATGCGGGCGATGATGCTGGAGTTCCCGGACGATCCGGCGTGTGATTATCTTGATCGCCAGTACATGCTGGGAGATGCGGTCATGGTAGCGCCGGTATTTAGTGAAGCGGGCGACGTGGAGTTCTACCTGCCAGAAGGCCGCTGGACGCACCTGTGGCGCAACGATGAAGTGCAGGGCAGCCGCTGGCATAAACAGCAGCATGACTTCCTGAGTCTGCCAGTGTACGTGCGTGACAATACACTACTGGCGCTGGGCAACAATAGCCAGAAGCCCGATTACGCCTGGCATGAGGGTACGGCCTTCCAGTTATTCCATCTGGATGACGGCTGCGAAGCGGTCTGCGAAGTCCCTGCTACGGATGGTTCGACAATCTTTACGCTGCAGGCGAAACGCACAGGCAATACTATTACGGTGAGCGGCGAAGGCAAGGCGCGCAACTGGACGCTGTGTCTGCGTAATATTACGCAGATTAGCGGTACCAAATGCGGCTCATATGCGGGAAGTGAACTGGGCGTAGTGGTCACCCCGCAGGGAAATGAAGTGGTGATTACGCTTTAAATCTGAATCGCCGGATGGCGCCGTGAGCTGCGCTTATCCGGCCTACAAATGAGCAAGAACCGTAAGCCCGGTAAGCGCCATCGCCACCGGGCAAGCCCTCAATTACAGCGTTGGCTCCGTTGACGTAACTTCACCGCCGGACACCACGCCCGCTTGCATCGTCTGTGTTATCTGCTGCTTTTGTGCGTTGACCGCGTGTAATTGCCCGTTTACCGTCGGTTTCAACGGCGCATCGGCCTGAATATTGCCGCTGGCCGTGAGCTGAATATTGCCATCGCCAGCAATCGGTAATGCCGGCCAGCCCCACTGCTGTAGCACATCCATTGGTACGCCGCGTCCGTTCAGGCTGATTTGCGTCTGACGCTGCGGCAGTTGCGATACGCTGGCAGTGGCTTCCAGTATCCCTTTTCCAGTAAACGCGCTCAGATCGCTGATGTTGACCGTGCTGGCATTAGCCGTCAACGACAGCGACGGGCGGCGCACGTCCACACGGTTAAAGGTTGCCGCTGCGGCGTTGAGGGTCGCATTGCCGCTCCAGACGCCCCATTGATGATGTTGTACCAGCTCCAGGTTTGCGCCGTAGCCGTCCAGAGCGGTGATTTGCCACGGGAAGGCCGGGTCGATATCGATCACCAGATTGCGGCTGGCGCTGAATTTTTTCAGCGTCAGGCTGTTCAACCAGTCGGGCAACGGCTTCATCCATAACTGCTTCCAGTTTTCCGGCAGCGTATACTCCAGCCCGGCGATAGCGGTATCGTCCAGAATCAGCGCTTTGCTCTCGCGTAACCAGGCGCCGGAGGTTCTGACCATACCGCCTTCCCAGCGGGTGGTGAACTGGCGTAGCGCAACGCCCTGTGGTGAAAATTCGGCGTTCAGGATTGGATCGAGCAAGTGCAGTGAGCCGTAAATAAACTCACTGGCGTTCATCGATAATTTACCTTCCTGACTTTGCCAGTCTTCTTTGCGCAGAGTCAGATTGCGCAAACTCAGGTCAAGATCGGTGACTGCCCAGCCTGGTCCTTGCAGGCTGGAGTCCGTCACTTCAAGACGACCAATCTGCAAAGATGGAACCGTAGTCAGTGGCGCGAAAAACTCGCTCAGGGATTTATCGCTTTGTAACCGAATATCATTCAGCCGCAGATTTTCAACGACCCAACTACCATCAGCGTTACGTCGGGCGACGCCGGTTAACGCTCCGCGCGCCATATCGGCGCCGACGGTGTTTAACATCACCTGATTATGGTCGATACTGCCTTCAATAAGCACATTAGTGGCGGGAACGTCGTTTAACGTCAGCGAACCGGCGCTCAGTTGGATCTGGGCTTTATTGCCTAATACCCGACCGGCTTCGGGGCGCCAGGGCATAATGCCGCCGTTAACGCGCTGGGCGCTCAACCGCCATTCGCTGCCGGGACTATTGAGCGCCATATTGCGAAGTTGCAGGCGGTCGGCCTCAAACGGGAAAGGGGCGGTTTGCACTGAAATATTCAGCGTGCCGTCCTGTAACAGGATCGTGTCGACATGCAGCGGCGCGGTTAACTGGCGAATGCTCAGACCGATATCTACGGTTTTCGCGACCAGGGTAGCAGGCTGACCATCACGACCAAAGGTCACATTCTCCAGTAAAAGATGGGATGGGGCGGAAAAACGATGATCCATCACGTCGAATGTGAGGTGATAACCGCTGTTCTCTGATACCCAGTTGCTGATGTGATCTGCGCCCCAGCGCGTTTGCAGCAGAAAATAAAAGCCGAAAATCACCACTAAACAGGCGATCAGCACATAGAGAAGCAACCTCCCAATCAATTTCATGGTCTTCCATCCCGTGAAATGCACATAGGGGATTTATGCACGATTTGCGTGCAATCCTCAAGACAGGAATGGTGAAAGAGCGTTACAGCAGCGGCGAATCGTGTCGCCGCCGCAGGGTTTTTACGGTTTTTCCGGCGGGAGAATCAGGTTCAGCACGATAGCCGTGATGCCGCCAGCGGCAATTCCGGATGAGAGCAGATTTTTCACCCATTCCGGCGCGAACTGCAGGATCTGCGGCTGTTGCGAGACGCCAAGACCCACGGCCAGCGACAGGGCGATAATCAGAATCGCGCGGCGGTTCAGCGGCTCACGCGAGACAATACGCACCCCGGAGGCGGCAATGGTGCCGAACATCACCAACGTGGCGCCGCCGAGCACCGGTTCCGGGATATGCTGCACAAAACCGCTTACCGCCGGGAACAGGCCGAGTACAATCAGCATCAGCGCGACGACAAATCCCACATAGCGACTGGCGACGCCGGTCAACTGAATGACGCCGTTGTTCTGACCGAAACAGGAATTCGGGAACGTATTAAATACCGCTGAAACAAATGAGTTCAGGCCGTTAGCCAGTACGCCGCCCTTTAGCCGTTTCATGTACAAGGGGCCGGATACCGGCTGCTCGGAGACATCAGAGGTGGCGGTGATGTCGCCGATGGTCTCCAGCGACGTAATCATAAAGACCAGCATCAACGGCAGTAACAGGTTCCAGTCAATGCCCAGACCATAATACAGCGGGGTCGGCACCATCAGGATGTCCTGTGAGACCGGCGCGTTATTCTCAGGCAACATGCCCATAAACCAGGCCAAAAGATAGCCTGCCGCCATGGCAATAACCAAAGAAGCCACGCGCAGGTAGGGATTACGCTGCCGATTCAGCAGGATAATAATGGCCAGGACGACGCCGGCCAGCAGCAGGTTTTTCGGTGCGCCAAAGGTGTTGTCGCTCATGGCGGCATAGCCGCCGCCGATGGAGGTTAGCCCCACCTGAATCAGCGACAGGCCAATAATCATCACCACTACGCCGGAGACTAACGGCGTGATAATCCGGCGCGCCAGATGTAGAATGCGAGAAAGCACCATCTCGGTGCAGCTTGCCAGCATCAGCGTGCCGAACAGCGCCGCCATCATCGTCGGGACGTCCGCGCCGCCGGTTTTCAGCGCGGTACCGCCCATAATCAGCGGGGCGACAAAGTTAAAACTGGTTCCCTGGATGGATAACAGCCCCGATCCTACCGGCCCCCACGCTTTGATTTGAATAATAGAGGCTACGCCGGAGGCGAACAGCGACATGCTGATAATGTGCTGCGTATCCTGCGCCGGTAAACCCAACGCCTGGCAGATTAACAGCGCTGGCGTGATTACCGCGACAAACATGGCCAGCAGATGCTGACAAGCGGCAAAAAGGGTTTGAGGGAGCGGCGGGCGATCTTCAAGACGGTAAATTAATTCGCTGTTTTGCGTCTGCGCAACCGGTTGCGCATCTGCCGGCTCGATGGCGTTAACGGACATCAGGGACATTCTCGTGGTGGAAAAGCGGTGATTTTATCTGACCAGATGGTAAAAGCAAACGATTGCGAGCGAATATTCTTAATATTTAAAAAAGATAAATGCACCTTTTTATATAACTTTTTGCCTTTTTCTGCTTAAAATCCATGCCGAAGACTCGCAAAGAGCTAAAAAACTGACTCAGGAAATGATTTGTGCGCACGTGTCACAGCGCACTACAGGAGCTTTAAATGTTTGAACTCGATACCTTATCGACCCTTGTCGCCGCCACGCTGGTGCTGCTACTGGGTCGCAAGCTGGTCCAGTCTGTCTCCTTACTGAAGAAATATACGATTCCGGAGCCGGTGGCAGGGGGGTTACTGGTCGCGGTTGCTCTGCTTGTGCTGAAAAAAAGCGTCGGTTGGGAAGTCAACTTTGATATGACCCTGCGCGATCCGTTGATGCTGGCGTTTTTCGCGACGATCGGCCTTAACGCTAACCTTGCCAGCCTGCGCAAGGGGGGACGCGTTGTTGGCGTCTTCCTGGTCGTCGTGGTCGGATTACTGCTGATGCAGAATGCCATCGGTATCGGCATGGCGAGTCTGTTGGGGCTGGACCCGTTAATGGGGCTGATTGCCGGGTCAATTACGCTGTCCGGCGGACACGGTACCGGCGCGGCGTGGAGTAAACTGTTTGTCGAACGTTATGGTTTTGCCAATGCCACCGAAGTTGCGATGGCATGTGCAACCTTTGGCCTGGTGCTGGGCGGGTTGATTGGCGGCCCGGTAGCGCGTTATCTGGTGAAACACTCCACCACGCCGGATGGAATGCCTGACGATCAGGCCGTGCCGACAGCCTTTGAAAAGCCGGATGTGGGCCGTATGATCACCTCTCTGGTGCTAATCGAAACCATCGCCCTGATTGCTATCTGTCTGACCGTGGGCAAAATCGTAGCGCAGCTACTGGCGGGAACGGTGCTTGAACTGCCGGTCTTCGTTTGTGTGCTATTTGTTGGGGTGATCCTCAGCAATGGCCTGGCGCTGGTGGGTTTTTATCGCGTATTTGAGCGTGCTGTTTCGGTACTGGGGAACGTGAGTTTGTCACTGTTCCTGGCAATGGCGCTGATGAGCCTGAAGCTGTGGGAACTGGCGTCGCTGGCGCTGCCGATGCTGGCGATTCTGGTGGTACAGACCATCTTCATGGCGCTGTACGCGATCTTCGTCACCTGGCGCATGATGGGGAAAAACTACGATGCGGCGGTGCTGGCGGCGGGTCACTGCGGTTTTGGCCTGGGCGCAACGCCGACCGCCATTGCTAATATGCAGGCGATTACCGATCGTTTTGGCCCCTCGCATATGGCGTTCCTGGTGGTGCCGATGGTCGGCGCGTTCTTTATCGATATCGTCAATGCGTTGGTGATCAAGCTGTACCTGATGCTGCCAATGTTTGCCGGATAAAGATGAAAAAACGTTGCCGTCAACCTGAAACCCTGCGTGAACGCTGCCGTCATATTTTTGGCGATGAGCCGCCGGTTCTTAACGTATGGGAAGCGGAGTTTGACTATGCCGATGCTGAGTTGCAGGCGCTGGCGGCGACGGACTGGCGGCAGATTACCGATTGGCATCTGAGCGTTTATTATGTGCTGAATCTGGTTTACCACGAGCCGATGCAGCCGGAATTGTTTCGTTATCTGTTTCCGCTGTGCCTTGCCTGTTGGCGCGAAACGCTGTTAACCCATGGCTATGGCGATCACTTCGAGGAGTCTTTCCTGCGCGCGTTACGGCGGCCTTATCTCTGGCGGGAAATGATGGATGCCGCTCAGCGCCAGCAGGTACGGCATTTTTTGCTGGAGACCATGCTGGCGCGAATCAATCACGAGCGCGGTTTCAATTCTCCGCTGACCTGGCTGGATACCTTCAATGTTCTCGGTGGCATTGCGCCGTTTATCCGTTCGCTCTGGAATCAGTGGTGGTTACTGGATACGCCGGGTAAAGCGGTATGCGCGTTGCAGTACGCCGCGCATTTAATTTATCCGGTAGAGGTTAACCCGCTTTGGCCAGAAGGCTCGTGGCAGTGGCAACCGCCATTAGGTGCGACGGAAGAACCGTGGTTGGAAAATAATCTGGCGTTTTTAACCCGGCAGTTAACGCCGGAGATGATCCTCGACGGGGTGCAGAAGGCGGCGGCAATGCTGCGGGACGAGCCGGAGAGTGCGATGGCAACGCGTATCTCGCGCGATGCCCTGGCAGCCCAGGACGTTATCGCTATCCAGATTGAGGATCTTCTGTCGGCTCTGTCGCGCGGCGAATAGGATTAGGCGTTGGAATAACGTTCGGTTTCCGGCATCCAGCGCTCAATCAGCGCTTGTGCCTGCTGCGGATAACGTTCGTGAATATGACGGGCAATACGCTGAACTTCGGGGATTATGGCCTGATCGCGCAGTAAATCCGCAACTTTAAATTCGGCGTTCCCTGTCTGGCGCGTGCCCAGTAATTCCCCCGGGCCGCGAATCTCTAAATCTTTTTGTGCAATCACAAAGCCGTCGTTGCTGTCGCGCAATACCTGTAAACGCTTCTGCGCCGTTTTCGACAACGGCGATTTATAGAGCAGCACGCAGTGCGACGCGACCGCGCCACGGCCAACGCGTCCTCTGAGCTGGTGTAACTGCGCCAGGCCCAGTCGCTCCGGATTTTCAATAATCATCAGGCTGGCGTTAGGAACATCGACCCCCACCTCAATCACCGTAGTGGCGACCAGCAGTTGCAGTTCGCCCTGCTTAAAGGCCTGCATCACCGCCTGTTTTTCGGCGGGCTTCATGCGGCCGTGTACCAGGCCGATATTCAACTCCGGTAACGCCAGCTTGAGCTCCTCCCAGGTGGCTTCCGCCGCCTGCGCTTCCAGCAGGTCAGATTCTTCAATCAGCGTACAGACCCAGTAGGCCTGACGGCCTTCGGTTGTGCAGGCGTTGCGCACACGATCAATGATTTCATGGCGACGGGTATCCGGAATCGCAACGGTAGTGACAGGGGTACGGCCCGGCGGTAGCTCGTCAATCACCGAGGTATCGAGATCGGCGTAGGCAGTCATCGCCAGGGTGCGCGGAATGGGCGTTGCGGTCATAATCAACTGATGCGGATGAAAGCCCTGCTGCTGGCCTTTTTCCCACAATGCCAGCCGCTGGTGGACGCCAAAGCGGTGCTGCTCATCGATAATGACCAGCGCCAGCCCGTTAAACTGCACCTGTTCCTGGAAGATAGCGTGAGTGCCGACAATCATCTGCACCTGACCGCTGGCAATAGCCTCTTGCTGCGCCTGACGCGCTTTACCTTTTTGTTTACCGGCCAGCCAACCCACTTCAACGCCCAACGGTTCGAACCAGTTGCGGAAATTATTTGCGTGCTGTTCAGCCAGCAGTTCGGTCGGCGCCATCAACGCCACCTGCTTACCGTGGGCAATAGCGCGCAAGGCGGCAAGCGCCGCAACCAATGTTTTACCGGAACCCACGTCGCCCTGAACCAGACGCATCATCGGCACATCGAGCGCCATATCACGTTCGATCTCTGCTACCACCCGCGCCTGCGCGCTGGTGGGTTTAAACGGCAACGACGCCAGCAGCTTGTCTTTCAATATGTTGTTGGTACTTAGCGGCTGAGCGTGGTAGCGCTGCGCGCCTGCGCGAAGCGCCAGCATACTGAGATTATGCGCCAGTAGCTCTTCAAGAATAAGCCGCCGCTGCGCCGGGTGTTTGCCGGTTTCTAAATCGGCGAGCTGGAGCGTCGGCGGCGGGCGATGCAAGGTACGTAGCGCCTCCGGCAGGCTCATCATACCCTGCGCCAGTTCCGGCGGCAGTAGTTCGGCAATGGCGCAGGTGTCGAGCAACTCCAGCGCCTGATCGGTAAGCTTGCGCAGTGTCGCTTGCTTCACGCCCTCGGTGGTCGGATAGACGGGGGTGAGCGTTTCCTGAAGTTCCGGCGTGCTGAGATCGCCCTGCAGGCGATATTCCGGATGGATCATCTCTGCGCCATACTTGCCGCGCTTCGCTTCCCCGTAGGCCAGCACACGTCGTCCCGTCGCCAGGCTGTTTTTCATCGCTGCGTTAAAATTGAAAAAGCGCATGGTAAGAATGCCGGAACCGTCGCTAATCTGGCAGGTCATCATCCGACGACCGCCGAAAGTGATATTGCAGTTCAGCACTTCGCCTTCAACGGTGGCGTAGATGCCAGGCAGCAGTTCGCCAATGGGGTAGAGATGGGTGCGGTCTTCGTAACGCAGAGGGAGGTGGAGCAGGAGGTCCTGCACGGTGTGCAGGCCAATTTTCGCCAGTTTACTGCTTTGCGCTGCGCCGACGCCTGTCAGGGAATTGAGCGAAACAGCGTCTAACAAGCGGCCTGACATGGTGATTACCCTGCCGCCTGCATCGTCGCCCACCAGTCAGCATCGGCGTCGATTTCGCCCTGCTGATTGACGCGAGGATAAGGCAGACCTTTACGTTTAGCGACTTTCGCCAGCACCGGATAACCACCCTCAAACAGCAGGCGCTGCTGTTCATCTTCCGGCAACATGCTATTTTCACGCAGATACATGCCCGCGTTCTGTCGCTGGCGCTGGGCTTCATAAAGAATGAGCGCGGAGGCGACGGAAACGTTCAGCGACTGTACCATGCCGATCATCGGAATGATGATATCCCGATCCGCCAGGTCTAATGCTTCCTGAGTAATACCGGTTTTCTCCTGACCCATCAGAATACAGGTCGGGCGCGTGTAATCAATCTCGCGAAAGTCTACGGCTTTATCAGAAAGATGGGTTGCCAGAATCTGCATTCCCCGTCCTTTCAAATGGGCTACCGCATCGCCAATGGTACGGTGAGTTTTCACCTGTACCCAACTGTTGCTGCCCGCCGCCGCGGAAGCCATGGTGCGCATCCGGCTACCTGGCCAGATAGCATGGACTTCATGGACGCCAACGGCATCTGCGGTACGAATGATTGCAGAAACGTTATGAGGTTTGTGGACTTGCTCCATGCAGACCGTGAGATCAGGCTGACGCCTGGCGAGCATTTCGCATATACGCGCATAACGTTTTGGATTCATAGCGCTAGTTTCGGTTACGGGTGACTTTAATAACGTCTGGCATCACGCGGATTTTGCGCATGATATTCGCCAGATGTACGCGATCGCGTGCGGTAAGGCGAATAAAGGTACTATAGACGCGACCATCTTTCTCTTCAGTATTCAGGCTTTGAATATTGGAGGTGGTGGTATTAATCGCCGCCGTCAGGTTAGCCAGCGCGCCCTGATGGTTAAACATTTCCACCTTGATTTCGGTAATGAATTCCTGCTCCGTCTCTTTGTCCCATTCGACCGCCATAAATTTCTCTGGCTCTTTCTGGTATCCACGGATATTACGGCAGGATTCGTGGTGGATCACCAGTCCTTTACCTGGGCTGACGTGAGCGATGATCGGGTCGCCTGGGATCGGACGACAACACTTCGCAAAGGTGATAAGCACGCCATCCGCGCCTTTAATCGGCAGGTGGCCGTGATTCGATTGCGCAACGGTCGGCACCACGGCTTCGCCTTGCTGCAGATTTTTCGCGACCACTACGCTCATCGCGTTGCCGAGACCGATTTCCGCCAGCAGATCGTCAAGCGTTGCCAGCTTCATACGATCCAGTTCGCGCTGAATATTTTCCTGCGGAATTTCCGCCAGCTTACGGCTACCGCCTAAAGCATGGTTAAGCAGACGACGGCCCAGGCTTACGGAGTCATCACGTTTGAGGTTTTTCAGCAACTGACGAATTTTAGCGCGCGCTTTAGAGCTGACGACAAAGTTCAGCCAGGCGGCGTTAGGACGTGCGCCCGGCGCGGTAATAATTTCGACGGTCTGACCGCTGCTAAGCGGCTGCGACAGCGGATAAGGCTGCCGGTCGACACGCGCGCCGACGCAGGCGTGGCCGATGTCGGTATGCACTGCATAGGCAAAATCCACCGGCGTAGCGCCAGCGGGCAGTTCGACAATGCGTCCTTCCGGGGTGAAAACGTAAATCTCATCCGGGAAGAGATCGGATTTTACGCTTTCGATAAATTCAAACGAACTACCGGCGCTCTGTTGTAGCTCCAGCAGGCTCTGCATCCAGCGCTGGGCGCGGATCTGCGCCGTGGTGCTGGTCTCACCGTGTTCTTTATACGCCCAGTGCGCTGCGACCCCCATTTCCGCCATCTGATCCATATCTTCGGTACGGATCTGGACTTCAACAGGAACGCCGTGCGGGCCGATCATCGAGGTGTGCAAAGACTGATAGCCGTTCGCTTTGGGAATGGCTATATAGTCTTTCACGCGTCCCGGACGCGGCTTATAGAGACTGTGCATCTGGCCGAGTACGCGATAGCAGGTATCGGAGTCATGAACGATCACGCGGAAAGCGTAAATGTCCATGATCGAGTGAAAACGCTGCTCTTTGAGCACCATTTTGCAGTAGATCGAGTAAAGATGTTTTTCGCGACCGCTAACGCGACACGGAATTCCCGCCTCTTGCAAACGTCCTTCGATTTCAGAGAGGATTTTTTGGATCATCTCTTTACGGTTGCCGCGCGCCGCTTTTACCACTTCTTTAATGACGCGGTAACGATTGGGATACAGCGCTTCAAAACCCAGCTCTTCCAGCTCGGTTTTAATGTGATGAATACCTAAACGGTGCGCCAGCGGGCTGTAGATTTCGAGGGTTTCACGGGCAATACGACGACGTTTATCCGGGCGTAACGAGCCCAGCGTGCGCATGTTATGGGTACGGTCAGCAAGCTTAATGAGGATGACGCGGATATCCTGCACCATCGCCATAATCATTTTGCGAAAGTTTTCGGCCTGCGCCTCTTTCTTATCGCGGAACTTGAGCTTATCAAGTTTCGACACCCCCTCTACCAGCTCGGCAACGCTTTTACCGAAAAGCTGTTCCATGTCCTGATAGGTGGCGGGGGTATCTTCAATCACGTCATGCAGCAGAGCGGCCATCAGCGTTTCGTAGTCGAGTTTCATCTCGGCCAGAATACAGGCCACCGCTACCGGGTGCGTGATATAGGGTTCACCGCTTGAACGTGTCTGGCCCTCGTGAGCGTCACGTGCAACGAGATACGCCTGCCGAAGACGCTTAATCTGGTCTTCCGGCAGGTAGGTTTGAATCAGTTGATTCAGGCTTTCAAACAGATACAAGGGCGACCCGCTTTGTGATTAACGACGACCTTCAGCAATAGCGGTAACGGCTTGTAATTCAGCGGCTTCCTGCTCTTGCTGTTCCTGGCGCTCGCGGACGTCGAGGATCTGGTTGTTAATCAGACCTTCTTCGATTTCGCGCAGCGCGATAACGGTAGTTTTATCGTTTTCTTCCGGTACCAGCGGATCCTTTCCGCCTACCTGCATCTGACGAGCGCGACGCGCGGCGACCAGTACCAGGTCAAAACGGTTACCAATTTTCTCTACAGCGTCCTGAACAGTTACGCGTGCCATACTTAAAATGCTCCACAGGTGAAGAAATGACTGGGCATGATACTGAAAGTGGGTTCAGTCTGCCAACAATTTGCTGATTAAAGCGTCATGACGCTGCTTTTGGCGGCTCATACGCAGACGTTCAGCGCGAATGATGGTTTTCAAGTCGCTTAACGCGGTATCAAAGTCGTCATTCACAATAAGATAATCATATTCGGCGTAATGGCTCATTTCTGCAACCGCTTGAGCCATTCGTTTGGCAATGACTTCTTCGCTATCTTGCCCGCGGCCGCGTAAACGGCGATCCAATTCGATCTTTGATGGCGGCAAAATAAAAATGCTGCGTGCTTGCGGCATCTTTTCGCGAATTTGCTGGGCGCCCTGCCAGTCGATATCCAGAAAAACATCAACGCCGGTTGCCAGCACTTGCTCAATGGTTTCGCGCGAAGTGCCGTAGTAATTGCCAAACACTTCCGCGTGCTCCAGAAACGCCTCCCTGCCAATCATGGTTTTAAACTCATCATGATTTACAAAGAAATAGTGCTCACCGTGCACTTCACCCGGACGCGGCGCGCGCGTGGTATGTGAAACGGAAACCTGAGTGTCGTACAACGGTTGGGTTTTTAATAAAGCCTGAATCAGGCTGGATTTACCCGCGCCACTGGGGGCAGAAACAATATAAAGCGTACCTTGAGCCATGAGTATCTTACGTCTGTGATTATCGAAATAGAGCCTTGATACGGGCTTATTATACACATCGCCGTTATGCGACGTAGTCTTTGTCACACTTTTTGCGCCAGATTATTGCATTTTGCGTCCCTTTTTCCGCTTTTATCGCGTCGTTGCAGCAACCCACCAAAAAATCTGGAAAGCGGCTCGGATGATGCATTTTTACCTGTCGGTTTTTATTCACTAAAGCGCTATACCTGCCGGGCAATGTGCGCAGGAGGTCGTGATGAGATTATGGAAAAGTATGGCGTGGGGAATTTTATTGTGGCATTCGCAGAGTGGGGCGCTTTGCCCGGCCTGGCTGCCAGCAAGGGCCGCTGAAGAAATCACCCGTTTACAGCAACAGCTCGCTGACTGGAATGACATCTACTGGAAACAAGGTGTTAGCGCGGTTGACGATAGTGTGTACGACCAGCTCAGCGCAAGGCTGGTTCAGTGGCAACGCTGTGTTGGTCAGGATGTTTCATCTACTCCGGTTTCACCGCCGTTAAACGGTACAACAATGCACCCTGTTGCGCACACGGGCGTACGTAAACTCGCGGACCGACAGGCGGTAGAACAGTGGATGCGCGGGCGCAGCGAGCTTTGGGTACAGCCAAAAGTGGATGGCGTAGCGGTAACACTGGTTTATCAAAACGGTAAACTGACCAGGGCCATTAGCCGGGGTAACGGACTACAAGGCGAGGACTGGACGCCAAAAATTCGCCTGATCCCCTCTATACCGCAGACAACACAAGGCGCGCTAGCTAACGCGGTGTTGCAGGGCGAAATCTTTCTACAGCGCGAGGGACATATCCAGCAACGGATGGGCGGGATGAATGCGCGCTCGAAAGCCGCAGGAATGTTAATGCGCCAGGATAACGCCTCCGAGCTAAATTCGTTGGGTATTTTTATTTGGGCGTGGCCGGACGGTCCGGCAAATATGCCCGAAAGATTAAGCCAACTTGCTAAGGCTGGATTCAGTCTGACGAAGAAATATTCTCTGGCGGTAAAAGATACCAGCGAGGTCGAGCGGGCGCGCCAGTCATGGCTGACGTCAGCATTACCCTTTGTGACGGATGGCGTAGTGATACGCATGGCTAAAGAACCCGCGTCACAATACTGGCGACCCGGGCAGGGCGACTGGCTGGCAGCATGGAAATATCCGCCAGTAGCGCAGGTCGCGCAAGTGAGCGCTATTCAGTTCTCGGTGGGGAAAAGCGGCAAAATTACCGTAGTAGCGTCGCTTGTCCCCGTTATATTGGATGATAAGCGGGTTCAGCGGGTCAATATCGGTTCTGTGAAGCGTTGGGAAGCGTGGGATATCGCGCCGGGCGATCAGATCCTGGTGAGTCTGGCGGGGCAAGGCATTCCCCGGCTTGATGAGGTCGTCTGGCGGAGTCGTGAGCGGAGTAAGCCTGTACCGCCTGATAGCCATTTCAACTCGCTGACCTGCTTTTACGCGTCGGAAACGTGTCAGGAACAGTTTATCTCCAGGCTGGTATGGCTGGGGTCACGGTCGGCGTTGGGTCTGGACGGAATGGGCGAAGCCAGCTGGCGGGCCTTGCATCAGACGCATCGCTTTGAGCATATCTTCTCCTGGCTTGCCCTG
Organism: Salmonella sp. 32070601201500089SM; assembly: GCF_017573605.1. Classification (NCBI taxonomy): domain Bacteria; kingdom Pseudomonadati; phylum Pseudomonadota; class Gammaproteobacteria; order Enterobacterales; family Enterobacteriaceae; genus Salmonella; species Salmonella sp. 32070601201500089SM. The sequence continues at coordinate 92,709 of NZ_JAGETK010000010.1, read as the reverse complement.
ACGTCAGCGCAAATAGCCAACACGCCAGGCTTTGCTAAAGGAAAAAGCGAGCAGATATGGCGGCAATTTAACCTGGCGCGCCGGCAGCCGTTTACCCGCTGGATCATGGCGATGGATATCCCCTTAACGCAGGCCGCATTACAGGCCAGCGGCGATCGCTCATGGGAGCAGTTATTAATGCGAACAGAGCAACACTGGCGGCAGTTGCCAGCGACGGGCGAGCGCCGTGCCGGGAGAGTTATCGACTGGCGGGATAATCCGCAGATCAAAACGCTGAGCAGATGGCTGGCTGCTCAGCATATTCCCGGATTTGGGTCTTAGTGCCCTTCATGGCGGTAATAAAATACCGGCAGGCCAAGTTTAAGACGTAGCGCTAATAACCTTGCTGTAAAGCCAAACAGTAGCGTAGAGATAACGACGACATCCGGATTCATGACGTAATGTTGCAGCGCAATATAGAGCACCGCCGAGGCGAACGAAATGCCGGCATATAGCTCTTTTTGAAACACCAGTGGAATGCGTTTGCAGAACATATCGCGGAGCACGCCGCCAAAGACGCCGGTAGTGACGGCGGCTACCACGGCGATAATTGGCCCTTCGCCCATATCAAGGGCTATCTGAGCGCCAATAATAGAGAAAACCACCAACCCCAGCGCGTCAAGTACCAGGAAAAGCTTGCGTAAATAGGGCATGACGGGGGCAACAATGGTGGTCAATACAGCGGCAGTCGCCACAATAATGACATATTCGGGATGCTTCACCCAACCCAGCGGATAGTGACCGAGCAGAATGTCGCGAACCGAGCCTCCACCAATGGCGGTGGCGGTAGCAATAATAATTACGCCGAATGTATCCATGCGACGACGACCCGCAGCGAGTGCGCCCGTCATGGCCTCGGCAGTGATGCCAATTAAATAAAGAACGTGCAACAGCATGATTTCCCCCTAATTTACTGGGGGCGAAGATTAACGATTTGTGCGCTGTATCACGATTGAGATTTTCTAAGGCATTACGCGATTAATAAATTTTAGTAATGATTTTAAATTTATGATTAATAATTATTTATTATAAATATCAATAAATTGAGCATCATTTTTGTGGTTTATTGTATGCGAGGTTTTTCTGTTTTGACTTAGATAATTTAAAAGAACGGCGCCCCGGACGCGCCGCCGGTGAGTCATTTCATTATGGCTGCTGTGCGGTAAGTTGTGTGATGAAGCGCTGACGCGAGCGTTCTACATACTGTTGCAAGCCATTGGAATCAAAGAATGCCTGTGTATCGCCGTTGCGAAGTTGCTGTCGTTTCTCCAGTAGCCCGAAGCGGTCACCTTTATTGGCAATAAAGATATCAACATGCTGGGCGGCCAGTGTCTTAAAGCTACCCTGAATATCAGTAACCAGGTCAGGGTAATTTTTGTTGTTAATCAGCAGATAGTCGGGCGTGGCGAGACTGTCAGCGTAAATTAGCGTCTTGCCGTTGCGGAGCGTTACGCGCCAGGAGGTTGAGCCGGGTAGATGTCCAGGCGTGAATAGCGCTGTCACGGTTATCCCTCCGAGGATGATGCTTTCCTGGTGGTGGATAATTTTATCGGTGGTGACGGGCGGGAAGGGGAGCGCATCGCCAAGCGCAAAATCCTGTCGTCCACCCCTCGCCATCTGATCGGCGTTGGGTTGGCTGGCGACCAATTGTGCGCCGCTCCACGCTTTCAAACGTGCCATGCCCCCCGCTTGATCCAGCCGCGCATGGCTATTCAACAGATAGCGCACGTCTGTGAGGCGGAATCCTGCCGCTTCAATATTCGCTTTAATTTGCGGTGCGCTTTCATCCAACCCCGCATCAATAAGAATATGCCCTGCCGGAGTGGTCAGCAGAATAGAAGAGAGATTTTCCGTGCCGACATACCACACGCCTTCTGTGATTTGAAACGGCTTTATAGGCTTAGCCCACGCTTTAAACAGTGATAACGGAGGCGCGGGTGATAACGGTTGTGAAGGATCTAATGCCGCCATGGCAGGAAGTGCTGATGTTGAAAATATACATACAAAGAATAATGCATAGCGATTCATAATGTTCTCCTGATTGAAGCGCCCGCAGTATACCTGGCAGTAATTTAGCCAGGTTCAATAAGAGAGACGTTTAATGAACTTGCTGCAAATGGATATGAACCTGTTAAAAGTACTGTATGTGCTGCTGGAGACGAGCTCTACGGGGAAAACGGCGCAAAAGCTGGCTTTGTCGCCTTCTGCGGTAAGTCATGCGCTAATGAGATTGCGCGATGCGCTAAACGATCCGTTGTTTCGACGGGAAGGGAACCGCCAGATTGCTACTCCTTATGCGCAGGCGCTGCGTGACAAATTGGCGCCTGTGTTTGTTTCGCTTAATGAGGAGCTATTTGGCGATAAAGAGAACGGCTCCCGTTGTTTTCGGGTGGTACTTCCTCCCGCATTGAACGCGCTGCTTACGCCCGTTCTCGCAGAGAAAGGTCATCTTCATCAGGCGGTGATCGAGTGCCTTCCTTTTGCCCGCCGACCCTGGCGTGATGAACTGTTGGATAGCTCGGTTGATTTGGTGCTGGCAATTGGCGACCATCAAAAGCAGGTCAGCGCTCTGCATTACGAGCGGGTGGGGACGACGCGTTTGATCGCGGTTTATGGCGCGCCATTGCGTTCACGTCTGGAGAATGCCGCAGCGTTGAATTTTGCTGATCTGCAGCATTATCAACACATTTACTGTTTGCCGTGGACAAAAGAGAACAACGAACTGGACAGGCAGCAGGCTCGTGCCGGGTTTGAACGTCCGCTGGCGTTTGTTTGTCATGATTACAGTCAACTTGCGCCTGCTGTCCAGTCGGCGCCGCTAATGGCGATTGTACCGCGCCCCTGGTATGAAAATTTATCCGATAAGCGCGGTCTTTTTGTCCTGCCGCTTACCGGGGAGCAGGCGGAAGGCGCTATTTTTATGCAGTATCGGGCTTCGACGGTAGAGTGGAAGCGGCGCCTTATCGACGCTATTCGCCGGAAATTAAAAACGTACTACCGATAAACGCGAGAGCCCGCATAAGGCGGGCTCTGTGACATATTGAGCGCCAGAATTATTCAATATTCTGGATCTGCTCGCGCATTTGCTCGATCAACACTTTTAATTCAATAGCGGAGTTAGTTACATCAGCGTTGATGGATTTGGAGGCCAGGGTGTTCGACTCACGGTTAAATTCTTGCATCATGAAGTCCAGACGGCGACCTACCGCCTCTTTTTTCTTCAGAATGTTGTAAGTCTCTTTGACGTGCGCTTCGAGACGATCCAGCTCTTCCGCCACATCAATGCGTTGCGCCATCATCACCAGCTCTTGCTCCAGACGGTTGTTTTCCAACTGAACCTGAGCATCTTCCAGCTTCGCGACCAGGCGTTCACGCTGCCATTGCAGGATTTCTGGCATATGCGCGCGGACTTTCGCAACTTCGGCGCTGACGCCTTCCAGACGTTGTTCAATCAGCGCTTTCAGCGCCTGGCCTTCCGTTTCACGCGCCACGATAAAGTCATCCAGCGTACCGTCCAGGGCGGCTAAAATTTCTGCGGCAATCGCGTCCAGATCCTGCTCTTGCGCCGCCATGACACCTGGCCAGCGCAAAATATCAACCGGATTGATTTCCCCTTCGTCGCTCTGCATTTTGACCCAGTTTGCGGCGCTAACTAATTGTTTCGCGAGCTTTTCATTCAGAATAAGCTCGCCTTGCGCGCTGGCATCGGGTTCAAAACGCAGCATACATTCGACTTTGCCGCGCGTCAGGCGTGTACGAATGCGTTCGCGCACGACGGGTTCAAGACTACGGAACTGTTCCGGCAGACGAAAGTAAGTTTCCAGATAACGCTGGTTTACCGAGCGCATTTCCCAGGTCGCGCTACCCCATTCACCCTTGATTTCACGCCGGGCGTAGGCGGTCATACTGCGGATCATAGATGTTCCCGTTTTTAAAGGAGAGATGAGGGGATTATAGCTATCCATGCCTTGTCAGGATAGGAATAACCATCGGAAGTCCGTATAATGCGCAGCCACATTCGTTTTAAGCCGGAGATCTCAATATGCGTCCAGCAGGCCGTAGCGCTAATCAGGTGCGTCCCGTAACCCTGACCCGTAACTATACAAAACACGCTGAAGGCTCGGTACTGGTCGAATTTGGAGATACCAAAGTGTTGTGCACCGCCTCCATTGAAGAAGGCGTTCCACGTTTTCTGAAAGGACAAGGCCAGGGGTGGATCACCGCAGAGTATGGCATGTTGCCTCGCGCTACCCATACCCGTAATGCGCGTGAAGCAGCAAAGGGTAAGCAGGGCGGCCGTACTATGGAAATTCAGCGTTTGATCGCGCGTGCGCTGCGTGCGGCGGTCGATCTGAAAACGCTCGGCGAATTTACCATTACGCTGGACTGCGATGTAATCCAGGCCGATGGCGGTACGCGTACAGCGTCTATTACCGGTGCCTGCGTGGCGTTGGCGGATGCGCTGAATAAATTGGTTGCCAACGGTAAGCTGAAAACCAACCCGATGAAAGGCATGGTGGCGGCGGTTTCCGTAGGCATCGTTAACGGCGAAGCGATCTGCGATCTGGAATATGTTGAAGATTCCGCAGCAGAAACCGACATGAACGTCGTGATGACTGAAGACGGCCGCATTATTGAAGTACAGGGTACCGCGGAAGGCGAGCCGTTCAGCCATGAAGAACTTCTCACTTTGTTGGCGCTGGCCCGAGGGGGAATTGAATCCATTGTGGCGACGCAGAAGGCGGCGCTAGAAAATTGATTTTAAGGCGACTGAAAAGTCGCCTTTTTTTTGTCCGTAAATTTCGTAAATGATGAAAGTAAGAAAAGGAGCGAATCCATGAAACCGTATCAGCGCCAGTTTATTGAGTTTGCGCTTAACAAGCAGGTACTAAAGTTTGGCGAGTTTACGCTGAAATCCGGCCGCAAAAGCCCCTATTTCTTCAACGCCGGGCTGTTTAATACCGGGCGCGACCTGGCGTTGTTAGGCCGTTTTTATGCCGAAGCGCTGGTGGATTCCGGTATTGAATTTGATCTGCTGTTTGGCCCCGCATACAAAGGTATTCCGATCGCGACGACGACGGCGGTTGCGCTGGCGGAACATCACGATAAAGACCTGCCGTACTGCTTTAACCGCAAAGAGGCAAAAGATCATGGCGAAGGCGGGAGTCTGGTGGGCAGTGCGCTACAGGGCCGCGTGATGCTGGTGGATGACGTGATTACTGCAGGTACGGCGATTCGCGAGTCGATGGAGATTATTCAGGCGCACGGGGCTACGCTGGCTGGCGTACTGATTTCGCTGGATCGTCAGGAACGTGGCCGCGGCGAGATTTCCGCGATTCAGGAAGTGGAGCGCGACTATGGTTGTAAGGTTATCTCCATCATTACGCTGAAAGACCTGATTGCCTATCTGGAAGAAAAACCTGATATGGCTGAGCATCTGGCGGCTGTGCGAGCATACCGGGAAGAATTTGGCGTGTAAGCGAATTGCCCGGTGGCGCTTTACCGGGCTTATGTTTCTGTCGCCTGGATAAGGCGTGAGCCACTATCCAGTCAGCGTTACTGTAGCTGAGCGGCAATGAGCGGCCAGCGGGCGTCGAAATCGTCCGTTGGGCGGTATTTAAATTCGCTACGCACGAACCGTGAAAGCATACCTTCACAGAAGGCTAACAGCTGGCTTGCCAGCAGATTTTCATCCGTCGTGTAGCCTTCGCCTTCACGCATTCTTTTTTCTCGTAGCACCTGGCGGAGCTGCGCTTCGATGCGTTCAAAAAGCTGATTAATGCGCCCCTGCAGGCGATCCTGTTCAAACATCAGCGCGTGCCCGGTAAGAATGCGCGTCAGGCCAGGGTTGCGTTCGCCAAAACCCAGAATCAGCAACACAATCAGGCGCAAACGCGTGCTGGTGTTTTTTTCATCTTTTAAAATCAGATTGATACGGGTAATCAGACTATCTTCGATAAACTCAATCAGGCTATCGAACATGCGGGTCTTGCTGGGAAAATGGCGGTATAGCGCCGCTTCGGAAACGCCGACCGAGGCCGCCAGTTTTGCCGTCGTGATGCGTTGGCTTCCATCGCTGGATTCAAGCATCAGCGCCAGTGACTGAAGTATTTCTTCGCGACGATTCCTTTTCGCAGTTTGTTTTTCTGCCATGTTACAAAATACCCCTGAAAATAAGCACTTGCCAGGCGAGCACCCACGCTATAACCGCAAACTCAGCGCTTGCGGCAGTATTATGACGTTATGGGGATGCGTAAAATTTACTTACGGCCAGAATGACCGAAGCCGCCCTCGCCACGTTCGGTGGCGTCAAATGCTTCCACCAGATTAAATTCGGCCTGAACGACCGGAACAAACACCATTTGCGCGATACGTTCGCCCGGTTCAATGGTAAAACTGTCCTGACCACGGTTCCAGATCGAAACCATCAGTTGCCCCTGATAATCGGAATCAATCAGCCCGACCAGGTTGCCCAGCACGATACCATGTTTATGGCCCAGGCCAGAACGCGGCAACATGACTGCCGCCAATGATGGATCGGCGATATGAATGGCCAGTCCGGTAGGCACCAACGTCGTTGCGCCAGGCGCCAGTTCTACGGCGTCGTCGAGACAGGCGCGCAGGTCAAGCCCGGCAGAACCAGAAGTAGCATAAGTCGGCAGCGGAAACTGCTGACCAACACGCGGGTCCAGAATCTTAACGTCGATTTTTTTCATCATAACGGGTCACGATCTCGTCGAGTAATAATTGGCCCAGGAGTTCTTTTCGCTCAAGCGGTAAGACTTTATCTCCATCCTGCCAGAAAAGGTGTAAAGCGTTTTTATCGCTATTAAATCCCTGATTTGAAAGTGAAACATCATTTGCACAAATCAGGTCAAGGTTCTTACGGGTACGTTTTTGCCGGGCGTATTCTTCCACATTATTCGTTTCCGCGGCAAACCCAACAACGTAGGGGCGATTGTCACTGAGTGCGGCCACCCCGGCGACAATGTCCGGGTTTTTGACCATTTTTATTAGTAATTCATCACCTTGCGCCGCCTGTTTTTTGATTTTTTCACTGGCGATAGTCTCTGCGCGATAGTCAGCCACGGCGGCGCAGCTAATGAAAATGTGCTGCTGTTGAACGGCGGCCTGAACAGCGGCTTCCATGTCCAGCGCGGTTATGACATCAACCCGTTTTACAAAAGGCGGCGTTGGTAACGAAACGGGACCGGAGACCAGCGTGACATTTGCGCCGCGACGCGCTGCGGCCGCCGCAATAGCGAAGCCCATTTTACCTGAGCTGTGGTTGGAAATATAACGCACCGGGTCGAGCGGTTCGCGCGTCGGGCCTGCCGTAATCATGATATTAAGATGTCGCAGATCGTTGACGGCAGCGAAATGCGCGGCGGCCTTATCAACGATAACTAATGGGTCCAGCATTCGGCCTGGACCTACATCGCCGCACGCCTGACTGCCGCTATCCGGCCCCCAAATGAACAGGCCGCGAGAGGCGAGCACCTCCAGATTATGTTGCGTGGCGGCAGCGCGGTACATCTGTTGGTTCATGGCCGGAAGAACGGCCACCGGGGCTGGCGTCGCCAGGCAGATGGTGGAGACTAAATCATTAGCCATACCCGATGCTACACGGGCGATCAGATCGGCGGTCGCGGGAGCAAGAATCACCAGGTCGGCCCATTTCCCCAACTCGATATGCCCCATCGCGGCTTCGGCGGCAGGGTCAAGCAGACTGTCGGATACGGGATAGCCCGACACTGCCTGTAAGCTCAGGGGGGTAATAAAGGCTTTTGCCGCCTCGGTCATTGCCACGCGCACGTCAGCGCCGCGCTCACGTAAACGGCGCACCAGCTCCGGCGTTTTATACGCAGCGATACCGCCGCTAACGCCGAGAACAATTTTTTTACCGGCCAGGCTCATCATGTCTTTCCTGTTGGGTGACTTTGAAAGGCGGCTATTTTATCACAATCTCTACGGCGTCGTGTCGTTGCCTGCGTTCCACTTTGCGAGGCGCTACGCAAGAACAAAATCAGGGCGTCGATCTCTCCCAAAGGCTGTGCCACTATGCCGCTTCCTTAAAAAAGGAGGTGCGCGTATGGATACGTTGGACGAATTATTGCCGCGTGAAAAAATGCTCAGATCCGGCATTGCTTCCCTCAGCGACGTGGAACTGCTGGCGCTTTTTTTACGTACCGGCACGCCGGGAAAAGATGTTATGACGTTGGCAAAAGAGATATTGCAGCACTTTGGGTCGCTGTATGGCCTGCTGTCGGCGGACTTTGCGCAGTTTCGCGGCGTAAACGGCATCGGCCTGGCGAAATTCGCGCAGTTGAAAGGCATTGCTGAGCTGGCAAGGCGCTATTACAGCGTGCGCATGAATGAGGAAAGTGCGTTGCTGAGTCCGGAAATGACGCGGGAATTTCTGCAAAGCCAACTGACGGGCGAAGAGCGTGAGATCTTTCTGGTGATCTTCCTCGATGCCCAGCACCGGGTGCTTCAGCACAGCCGCCTGTTTTCCGGCACGCTTAACCACGTAGAGGTGCATCCGCGTGAGATTGTTCGGGAAGCGATTAAACTCAATGCTTCAGCGGTCATTCTGGCGCATAACCACCCTTCAGGCTGCGCAGAGCCAAGTAAAGCAGATAAACTTATCACTGAGCGCGTGATAAAGTGTTGCCAGTTTATGGATATCCGGGTGCTCGATCACCTGATAATTGGGCGCGGAGAGTACGTTTCTTTTGCCGAACGCGGCTGGATTTAAGATTCTTTGCGCGATCCATCGGGATCTTTGTCTGTTCGGGACTTGAGCATATCGCCGGGTCAGCGTATACTACGCCACCTTTGAGAATCTCGGGTTTGGCATTTGGGCCTGGCAATCGAGAGTTCAATAGAACTGCGCGATGACCAGGCTGTAAAGCCTGACGAGGCGCCGATACCCCATACGAAGCTCGAGCTAATTTGATTTTTGGAGAATAGACATGTCCCGAGTCTGCCAAGTTACTGGCAAGCGTCCGGTGACCGGTAACAACCGTTCCCACGCACTGAACGCGACTAAACGCCGTTTCCTGCCTAACCTGCACTCTCACCGTTTCTGGGTTGAGAGCGAGAAGCGTTTTGTCACCCTGCGTGTATCTGCTAAAGGTATGCGTATCATCGATAAAAAAGGCATCGAAACAGTTCTGTCTGAACTGCGTGCCCGTGGCGAAAAGTACTAAGTACTAAGAGGAAATAAATCATGGCTAAAGGTATTCGTGAGAAAATCAAGCTGGTTTCTTCTGCTGGTACTGGTCACTTCTATACCACTACGAAGAACAAACGTACTAAACCGGAAAAACTGGAACTGAAAAAATTCGATCCAGTTGTCCGTCAGCACGTGATCTACAAAGAAGCGAAAATCAAATAATTCTCGCTTTGATGTAACAAAAACCTCGCTTCGGCGGGGTTTTTTGTTTTCTGGCCGTCCCCATATTAATGAGACCTGCCACACAGCCGGAGACGTTATGCCTGAATTACCCGAAGTTGAAACCAGCCGCCGGGGTATTGAACCCCATTTAGTTGGCGCTACTATCCTGCACGCCCATATCCGTAACGGCCGTCTGCGCTGGCCGGTTTCAGACGAAATTTATCGTCTGAGCGATACACCCGTCCTTAGCGTTCAGCGTCGTGCTAAATATTTACTGCTGGAGCTGCCTGACGGCTGGATAATTATTCACCTGGGGATGTCGGGAAGCTTGCGGATATTGTCGGAAGCGCTGCCGGCGGAAAAGCACGACCATGTCGATTTGGTGATGAGCAACGGCAAAATTCTACGTTATACCGATCCTCGCCGCTTTGGCGCCTGGTTATGGACCAAAGAGCTGGAAGGGCATAACGTACTGGCGCATCTGGGACCGGAGCCGCTAAGCGATGAGTTTAATGGCGAATATTTGCAGCAGAAATGCGCGAAGAAGAAGACGGCGATTAAACCCTGGCTGATGGATAACAAGCTGGTGGTCGGCGTGGGGAATATCTACGCCAGCGAGTCGCTGTTTGCCGCTGGTATTCACCCTGACCGCCTGGCGTCGTCACTCTCGACAGAGGAGTGCGACCTGCTGGCACGGGTGATTAAAGCCGTTTTGCTGCGCTCTATTGAACAAGGCGGGACAACGCTGAAGGATTTTCTGCAAAGCGATGGGAAACCGGGCTATTTTGCGCAGGAGTTGCAGGTGTACGGGCGCAAAGGCGAGCCGTGTTGGGTATGCGGTACGCCGATAGTCGCAACGAAACACGCACAGCGTGCGACGTTCTATTGCCGTCACTGTCAGAAGTAAAACGCCAGGCCCGGCAGGGAAGGAAACTTATTTCAACTTATCCATTAGCGCCTGATGCACATTGTCCGGCAGAAAGTGGGTCACATCGCCCTGATGGCGCGCCACTTCTTTGACCAGCGACGATGAAATAAACGACCACTCTTTGGACGGCATCAGGAAAACGCTTTCCAGTTGCGGCATCAGATGGCGATTCATATGCGCCAACTGCATTTCATATTCAAAATCCGCCACCGCGCGCAGACCACGAATCAGGATATTCGCCTGTCTGTCGCGGGCGAAATTGGCCATCAGGTCGCTAAAGCCCACCACCTCTACGTTACCCAGGTGTGCGGTCGCTTTTTGCGCCAGCGCCACACGTTCGTCCAGGGTGAACATGGGTTTCTTGCCGGGGCTGGCGGCGATGGCCAGAATGACATGGTCGAACATCTGCGTTGCGCGCGTCACAATATCGAGATGACCGTTAGTAATCGGATCAAACGTACCTGGATAAATCGCCCGTTTTTGCATGACAGTCCTCAATGCGTTTTCGGTGGCAGATAAGGTTCCAGCAGTTGCAGCAGACGCTGGAGCGCGCCCTGATTTTGATACAGCACTTCAACTGCGTGACGTCCGTAGAAATTACGATAATCAGCGTCGGTCAGTAAAGAGGAAACTTCTTTTGCCAGCGTAGCCGCATCGGTAATCGTGATAAGTCCGCTCGCCTGATCCAGACGGGCGCAAATATCTTTAAAGTTAAAGGTATGCGGACCCATCAGTACCGGAATCGCATGAGCGGCGGCCTCCAGCGGGTTGTGACCGCCGCGTTCAACCAGCGAACCACCAACAAAGGCGAGATCGGCAATGCCATAGAGCAACATTAATTCGCCCATGGTATCGCCTACCACGACCTGGGTGCTGGCGGACGGTACTTCGCCCGAAGAACGAGTGATGTAGCTTAACCCTGCCTGACGCACAAGATTGATAGCATCCGGGAAACGCTCCGGATGGCGGGGCACCAGAATCAGTAATAAATTCGGGAATTGATGTAATAACGCCTGGTGAGCGGCGATAACGATACTCTCTTCGCCATCGTGGGTGCTGGTGGCAATCCAGACCGGACGGTGCGGCGCCCACTGGCGGCGTAGCGTAACGGCTTTAGCCGCCAGCTGCGGCGTAACTGAAATATCAAATTTCAGACTGCCGGTGACCGTGACCTGATTGTTCTTCGCGCCCAATGCCACAAAGCGTTCGCCATCTTCTTCGTTTTGCGCGGCAATCAGGGTGATACGGCGCAAGAGCGTACGGACAAACTTGCCAAGCTTCGCATAACCCGCGGCGGAGCGGGCGGAAAGCCGCGCATTAGCGATAACCAGCGGAATATGACGTTTGTGCAGCGCAGCAATCAGATTTGGCCAGAGCTCAGTCTCCATGATCAATACCAGCTTAGGATCAATCTTATTGAGGAAACGATTGAGCGCATCGGGCAAATCATAAGGCAAGTAAACGTGCTGAACATCGTTGCCAAAGGCGGACTGGACGCGCTCCGAGCCGGTCGGCGTCATGGTCGTTACGGTAATAGGCAGATCGGGATAGCGATGACGTAGAGCGCGGACCAATGGGATGGCCGCCAGAGTTTCGCCCACCGAGACGGAATGCAGCATGATTCCGCCCGGTTTCAACGGACGGCGGTAGAATCCGTAGCGTTCACCCCAACGTTTACGATAGGCCGGCGCTTTACGTCCACGCACCCAAAGCCGTATCCAGATCAGAGGCTGAATAAGGTAGAGAAGAGCGGTGTAAAGCAATTCGAGCATAGTAAATAGCTGACTTATGGATGTGCTGGGGATTCTATGTATTTAGCCTGGGCTTTACCATTACTTTTCCCATTTTTGCGCCAAATTGGCTCAGAAGCGAGGATTCCAGGCGCTGAACCCCATTATTTTTGCATTTTTACGCAATCCATTGAAATTTGCCGCCCTTGTCGCCCCAGACAATGGGAATGACCATTCACAAGAGAGGGATAAATTAATATCTCTTTGAATTTATGATTAAAAAAATGATTGTGTATAAAAATTATTCGTATCGGATTGCTGCGAAAGAAGTGTTACACTAGCGCATCTAAAATGAGTGCGGTATTAGCCATCGGGTTGCTGTGAGCCTGGGGCGGTAGCGTGCTTTTTTCTGCTTATTTATCCGGACAATTTCAACCAAAGAGTCGCTTGTGGAAAAGCCATTTCGAAGAATTCTGATTATAAAAATGCGTTTTCATGGAGACATGTTACTTACCACTCCTGTCATCAGCACGCTGAAGCAGAATTATCCCGATGCAAAAATCGATGTGCTTCTTTACCAGAACACCATACCGATATTGTCGGAAAATCCGGAGATTAATGCACTCTACGGCATTAGTAACAAAGGCGCAGGAACAAAAGAGAAGATCAAAAACGCGCTATCGTTAATCAAAAAATTGCGTGCTAACTCGTATGATCTGGTCGTCAATCTCACCGATCAGTGGAGCGTGGCGCTTATTGTGCGTTTTTTAAACGCAAAAATGAAAATCTCGCAGGATTTCGGTAATCGTCAGTCTGCTTTATGGAAAAAAAGCTTTACGCATTTAGTACCTTATGCGGGAGAACATGCTGTTGAGCGCACATTATCCGCGCTAAAGCCGTTAGCGCTAAAACAGTATGTCACTGAAACCACCATGAGCTATCGCCCGGAACATTGGGAAAACATGCGACAACAGCTCAAACAACTTGGTGTGACCCGACAATATGTTGTTATTCAGCCTACGGCACGGCAGTTATTTAAGTGCTGGGATAATGATAAATTCTCGCAGGTTATTGATGCCGTGCAGCGCCGCGGTTATCAAGTTGTACTGACGTCAGGCCCGGCCGCAGACGAGATGGCCTGCGTGGATGCTATTGCACGCGGCTGTGAAACAAAACCGGTTACTGGTCTGGCGGGTAAAACTCGCTTTCCTGAATTGGGCGCGTTGATTGACCATGCGGATCTCTTTATCGGCGTTGATTCGGCCCCTGGTCATATTGCCGCAGCAGTCAAAACGCCGGTCATTTGCCTTTTCGGCGCGACGGATCATGTGTTCTGGCGTCCCTGGACCGACGACATCATTCAGTTTTGGGCAGGAAATTATCAGCCGATGCCTGAACGGCATGAGCTTGATCGTAATAAAAAATACCTTTCCGTGATTCCGGCTGAAGATGTTATCGCCGCGACGGAAAAAATGCTGCCGCATGAGGCACGCGCCATAGATTTGGACAGCCTGCTATGAGAGTTGCCTTTTGCTTATATAAGTATTTTCCTTTTGGCGGTCTGCAGCGTGATTTTATGCGCATTGCCCAAACCGTGGCGGCGCGAGGGCATCAGGTTCGTGTTTATACTCAGTCATGGGAAGGGGAATGCCCGGATAACTTTGAATTAATCCGCGTGCCGGTTAAATCCCGGACGAACCACGGTCGTAACGCAGAATATTATGCCTGGGTGCAACACCATTTGCGCGACCATCCTGTCGATCGGGTGGTTGGGTTCAATAAGATGCCAGGCCTTGATGTGTATTACGCCGCAGACGTGTGTTACGCCGAAAAAGTCGCACAGGAAAAAGGTTTTTTCTATCGCCTGACATCACGCTATCGGCATTATGCTGCTTTTGAACGCGCCACGTTTGAACACGGCAAGCAGACGCAACTATTAATGCTGACGAATAAGCAGATTGCTGACTTCCAAAAACATTATCAGACTGAAGCGGAGCGTTTCCATATTCTTCCTCCGGGGATTTACCCGGACAGAAAATATAGCCAACAGATCCCGAACAGTCGTCAAATTTATCGTCAGAAAAATGGTATCTCAGAACAGCAAAAATTACTGTTGCAAGTAGGGTCTGACTTCACCCGTAAAGGTGTGGATCGCTCTATTGAAGCGCTGGCATCGCTACCCGAATCTTTACGGCAAAATACGGTGCTCTATGTTGTCGGGCAGGATAAGCCGAAGAAGTTTGCAGCACTGGCTGAAAGAAGCGGTGTCGGCACGAATGTGCATTTTTTCTCCGGACGTAATGATATCGCGGAGTTAATGGCGGCAGCCGACCTTTTACTGCATCCAGCCTATCAGGAAGCTGCAGGTATTGTTTTGCTGGAAGCCATTACTGCTGGTTTGCCGGTGCTGACAACTGCGGTGTGCGGTTATGCACATTATATTGTGGATGCCAACTGTGGCGAAGCGATGACTGAACCATTCCGTCAGGATGCGCTAAATGAGGTTTTACTCAAAGCGCTGACACAGCCTTCCTTACGCAACGCCTGGGCTGAAAATGCGCGGTATTATGCTGATACCCAGGATTTATACAGCTTACCGGAGAAGGCCGCAGATATTATTACAGGTGATTTAGATGGTTGAGCTGAAAGCGCCGTTAACCACACTATGGCGCGGTAAAGATGCTTTTGAGGAAGTGAAAACGTTACAGGGCGAAGTGTTCAGAGAGCTGGAGACGCGTCGAACATTGCGGTTTGAGCTGGACGGCAAAAGTTACTTCCTGAAGTGGCATAAAGGCACTTCGCTGAAAGAAATTGTGAAGAACCTGATTTCGTTACGTATGCCTGTTCTGGGCGCTGACAGAGAATGGCACGCCATTCATCGTCTACATGAGCTGGGCGTTGATACGATGCACGGCGTTGGTTTTGGTGAAAAAGGCGTAAACCCGCTAACCAGAACATCATTTATTATCACCGAAGATTTAACGCCCACCATTAGCCTTGAAGACTACTGTGCTGACTGGGCTGTTAATCCACCGGACGCGCAGGTGAAGTGGATGATCATTAAGCGTGTTGCGACTATGGTACGTAAAATGCACGCCGGGGGAATTAACCATCGCGACTGTTATATTTGCCACTTTCTTCTGCATTTACCTTTCACTGGTCGCGAAGAGGATTTAAAAATCTCCGTAATTGACCTGCATCGCGCGCAGATACGTCAGCACGTTCCCCTTCGCTGGCGTGACAAAGATTTAATTGGGCTTTATTTTTCTTCAATGAATATTGGCCTGACTCAGCGAGATATATTCCGGTTTATGCGTGAGTATTTCTCTCTCCCCCTGCGAGAGATTTTGCAAAAAGAATCGGGGTTGATTCATCAGGCAGATGTTAAAGCCGCTCGAATTAAAGAAAGGACAATAAGAAAAAATCTGTAATTATAATAATTATGCACTCAGTGAGTAATTTATGAGTGAGACAAGGATAGACAGAATGTCTAACATTAAAAGTTATATTTCAAACCAAAAAAACATAATTCAACATGATGATTTTTTTGGAAGAAGACTGGACATTGCTCTTTGCTTTGATCATGGTTTTATAATGCCAGCAGGTGTGGCAATATATTCCATTATCGAAAATAATAAAGATATTGACTACGCCTTAAAGCAAAAAGAGAGATGTCAGGTAAAAATTACTCTATAGGGTTATATTACTATTTTTGCTATTTAATATCTAAAGTCTTTAGATTAAGGTTTTAACTCTGGGGTATATATGAAAATAGCTTTTATTGGCGAAGCGGTATCCGGTTTTGGAGGGATGGAAACCGTTATTAGCAACGTTATCCATACGTTTGAAAATAGCTCTCCGAAAATCAACTGTGAAATGTTTTTCTTTTGTCGTAATGACAAAATGGATAAAGCATGGCTAAAAGAGATTAAATATGCGCAATCATTCTCAAATATAAAATTAAGTTTCCTTCGTCGAGCTAAGCATGTTTATAATTTTAGTCAGTGGCTGAAAGAAACGTCACCAGATATTGTGATATGTATTGATGTCATCTCATGTCTTTATGCCAATAAAGCACGAAAGAAAAGTGGTAAACAGTTTACTATTTTCTCGTGGCCGCATTTTTCGCTCGACCATAAAAAACATGCAGAATGTATAACGTACGCGGATTATCATCTGGCCATCAGTAGTGGTATTAAAGAACAGATGATGGCACGGGGTATCTCAGCGCAAGATATTAGCGTCGTTTATAATCCTGTCTCTATTAAAACAATCATTGTGCCGCCGCCTGAGCGCGATAAACCCGCTGTATTTCTCTATGTAGGGCGTCTTAAATTTGAAGGGCAGAAAAGAGTTAAAGATTTATTTGATGGCTTAGCTCGTACGACAGGGGAATGGCAGTTACATATTATTGGTGATGGCTCAGATTTTGAAAAGTGCCAGTCCTATAGTCGGGAGCTTGGTATTGAGCAGCGTGTGATCTGGTACGGTTGGCAAAGCGCGCCGTGGCAAGTTGTACAGCAAAAAATAAAAAATGTCACCGCGTTACTACTTACCTCTGCATTTGAGGGATTCCCTATGACCCTGCTGGAAGCAATGTCATATGGAATTCCGTGTATTAGTTCTGATTGTATGTCTGGTCCGCGCGATATGATTAAACCCGGTTTGAATGGTGAGCTTTACACCCCGGGGGCTATAGATGATTTTGTAGGGCACCTTAATCGCGTTATTTCTGGTGAAGTAAAATATCAGCATGATATTATTCCCGGCACGATTGAGAGATTTTACGATGTGCTATATTTTAAAAATTTTAATAATGCGATATTCTCGAAATTACAAAAGTGATCACTATGAGCAGAAAATATTTTGAAGAAGAAGTCATTCAACAGACTTTAGATTATAACTATGCACAACATAGTGATGCTGATAAATTTAATATAGCTTATGGGATTGATAAAAACTTTCTTTTTGGCTGTGGTGTCTCTATTGCATCGGTTCTCCTTGCTAACCCAGAGAAGGCGTTAGCTTTCCATGTTTTTACCGATTTCTTTGACTCTGAAGACCAGCAGCGATTTGAGGCATTAGCAAAACAGTACGCTACGCAGATTGTTGTTTACCTAATCGACTGTGAGCGCTTAAAATCGCTACCCAGTACCAAAAACTGGACCTATGCAACATACTTTAGATTCATTATCGCCGATTATTTTTCAGATAAAACAGATAGAGTACTTTATCTGGATGCAGATATTGCATGTAAGGGGAGTATTCAGGAACTTATTGATCTTAACTTCGCTGAAAATGAGATTGCGGCTGTCGTTGCTGAAGGCGAGTTGGAATGGTGGACTAAGCGCTCGGTTAGCCTGGCAACGCCTGGGCTGGTTTCTGGCTATTTTAATGCCGGTTTTATTTTAATTAACATACCTCTTTGGACCGCAGAAAATATCTCTAAGAAAGCGATTGAAATGCTAAAAGATCCGGAGGTAGTACAGCGCATAACGCACCTTGATCAGGATGTATTAAATATATTGTTAGTGAATAAAGCGCGTTTTGTTGATAAAAAATTTAATACACAATTTAGTCTTAACTATGAATTAAAAGATTCAGTTATTAATCCAGTCGATGCTGAGACTGTATTTGTTCATTATATCGGACCAACGAAGCCCTGGCATAGTTGGGGGGCTTACCCTGTGTCACAATATTTTTTACAGGCTAAGAGCAACTCACCATGGTCTCATTGTGCACTTTTAAATCCAGTCACTAGCCATCAGTTACGTTATGCGGCAAAGCATATGTTTAATCAGAAGCATTATACTTCGGGTGTAAATTATTATATAGCCTACTTTAAACGTAAACTTCTTGAATAAAACCCATAGGTGATGTAATGGATTCATTTCCTGAGATAGAAATAGCTGAATATAAAGTTTTTGATGAAAGTAATAATAATGATAATAACGTATTAAACATTTCTTATGGCGTTGATGAAAACTATCTTGATGGTGTGGGGGTATCAATCGCTTCAGTTGTATTAAACAATAATATCCCGCTCTCTTTTCACATTATTTGTGATTCATACTCCCCGTGTTTTGTAAAGTATATAGAGCGTTTAGCCGTACAGCATCACATAAAAATTTCTCTTTATCTTATTAAAGTAGAAAGCCTTGAGGTATTGCCTCAAACTAAAGTATGGTCGAGAGCAATGTATTTTCGTTTATTTGCTTTCGATTATCTCAGCAAGAAGGTAAACACCTTACTTTATTTGGATGCCGATGTTGTATGCAAAGGATCTTTGCAAGATCTTTTACAGCTTGATCTGACAGAGAAGATCGCTGCGGTCGTAAAAGATGTTGATTCCATCCAGAATAAGGTAAATGAGAGATTAAGCGCTTTTAATTTACAAGGTGGTTATTTTAACTCCGGCGTGGTTTTTGTTAACCTGAAACTATGGAAAGAAAATGCCTTAACTGAAAAGGCATTTTTACTTCTGGCAGGTAAAGAGGCTGACTCTTTTAAATATCCCGATCAGGATGTTTTGAATATTCTCCTACAGGACAAAGTCATTTTTCTGCCGCGACCATATAATACCATTTATACTATCAAAAGTGAGTTGAAAGATAAGTCACATAAAAAATATAGCAATATAATTAATGATAATACTGTTTTAATTCATTATACGGGCGCTACAAAACCATGGCATGCCTGGGCAAATTATCCTTCAGTTATCTATTATAAAAATGCACGACTGAACTCGCCCTGGAAAGATTCTCCTGCAAAAGATGCGCGTACCATAGTTGAATTTAAGAAGCGATATAAACATCTTCTCGTGCAGGGGCATTATTTTAAAGGCCTTCTGGCTGGAAGCGCATATCTTTATCGTAAACTTTTCCACAAATAATTCCCCTGCCTAAATCTCCATTATGATTATTGAAAAAAAGATTAAAAACTATACCGTCTTTGTCAAAAAAGACGGTGAAAAATACATTGAGATATTCAAAGATTTTCTATCTTATAATCATCAGGTTATTAAAGTCTTCCGTAATATAGAAGATACAAAAGTTGTATTGATTAATACAGACTACGGAAAATATATTCTCAAAGTATTTAGTCCAAAAGTAAAAAATACTGAACGCTTTTTCAAATCGTTAGTAAAAGGAGATTACTACGAAAAGCTTTTTCATCAGACAGATCGTGTGCGGCGTGAAGGGTTTGCGGCGCTTAATGATTTTTACCTGCTGGCGGAAATTAAAACATTACGCTATGTAAAAACATACGTGATGATAATTGAGTATATTGAAGGTATTGAACTTGTTGATATGCCAGAAATTTCTGACGAAGTGAGAGGAAAAATCAAACAGTCGATATATTCTCTGCATCAGCATGGTATGGTTTCGGGCGATCCCCATAAAGGTAACTTTATCCTGCAAGGCAATGAGATCAGAATTATTGATTTGTCCGGAAAAAGACCTTCCAGACAACGAAAAGCAAAGGATCGTATTGATTTAGAAAGACATTATGGTATCAAAAATAATGTGAGAGATATCGGATTTTACTTATTGATTTATAAGAAAAAACTTCGAAATTTCCTTCGTCGTATTAAGGGTAAGGAAAAGCGCTGATCAATGTAGCACGTTTGGTTTAATTTAAGGGGCTGCCTGACTTTTATTTGCTGCAGCGTTATGACATACTTGAGAGAATTTGAGATGTAATATTAGTTATTGAATATAACATTTATTTATAGGTTGCATGATAAACATACGAGTTTTTTATGGGCAGCGTTAACTTCATAACTCACGCCGATGTTCTGCAACTTATTGCGAAAAGAACGGCTGAAGATTGTATTATTTTTCTTTCTGGTCCTACGTCCAGAAAGACGCCGCTGTCCTTGTTACGAATGAAAGATGTCATTGCAGTCAATGGTTCTGTTCAATATTTGCTAAACAATAACGTCAAGCCATTTTTGTACCTTCTGACGGATGTTCGCTTCCTCCATCGTCGGCGCGAAGATTTTTATAACTTTAGCCGTAACAGTCAGTTTACTATCGTCAATCTTGATGTGTACGAACAGGCTTCAGTGGATGATCAAAAATATATTGAAGAAAACTGTTTAATTATTCGCTCCTTTTATCGCCGAGAAAAAGGGGGCTTTTTAAAGAAAATTAAATTTAATATCCTCAAGCGGGTTCATAAAGCATTACTTATTTCAGTTCCCCTTTCGAAAAGAGGGCGACTGGCTGGATTTTGCAAGGATATCAGCATCGGGTATTGCTCTTGCCATACTATTGCTTATACCGCTATTCAGGTTGCCTATTCCCTCAAGTATGGCCGTATTATATGTTCTGGGCTTGACTTAACAGGGAGTTGCCCACGTTTCTATGACGAATCTACCAGCCCTATGCCATCTGAGCTTAGTAAAGACCTGTTTAAAATACTGCCATTTTTTACTTTTATGAGAAAAAATGTGAGTGATTTAAATATCTTTAATTTATCAGATGATACTGCAATTCATTACGATATTATTCCATATATTACAGCCTCGGAACTTGAGGATGAAATATATTACGATAAAATTGTCTAGACACTAGATAAATCATTATTTTGCGTTGCTTCGGCACGCATTTCTTTTTCTATAACATTTCTTTTTCTATAAAGTTAACTATTCTGGATTATAGCTATTATGATTAAAAAAATCATATTTACTGTTACTCCTATATTTTCAATTCCTCCTCGTGGTGCGGCTGCGGTAGAAACCTGGATTTACCAGGTTGCAAAACGACTATCAATACCGAGTACTATTGCTTGTATAAAGAATGTTGGCTATCCTGAATATAATAAAATAAACGATAACTGTGATATTCATTACATTGGGTTTGGTAAAGTTTATAAGCGTCTTTTTCAGAAATGGACTCGTCTCGACCCACTACCCTATTCCCAGCGCGTCCTTAATATTAGAGATAAAGTGACTACCCAGAAAGATAGCGTCATTGTTATTCATAATAGTATGAAACTGTATCGGCAGATCAGAGAGCGCAATCCGAATGCAAAACTGGTTATGCACATGCATAACGCATTTGAACCAGAACTTCCTGATAACGATGCAAAAATTATCGTGCCCAGTCAGTTTCTTAAAGCGTTTTATGAAGAAAGATTGCCCGCCGCTGCTGTTAGTATTGTACCTAATGGTTTTTGTGCTGAGACTTATAAAAGAAACCCACAAGATAATCTTCGTCAGCAATTAAATATTGCGGAAGATGCCACCGTTCTCTTATATGCCGGGAGAATTTCGCCTGATAAAGGCATCCTGTTGCTTTTGCAGGCGTTCAAACAATTACGTACCTTAAGAAGTAATATTAAACTTGTCGTTGTTGGCGACCCTTATGCAAGCCGCAAGGGTGAAAAAGCAGAGTATCAAAAGAAAGTACTGGACGCCGCAAAAGAGATTGGAACGGATTGTATTATGGCTGGGGGGCAATCTCCTGACCAGATGCATAACTTCTATCATATAGCCGATCTGGTTATTGTGCCATCTCAGG
Organism: Salmonella sp. 32070601201500089SM; assembly: GCF_017573605.1. NCBI lineage: Bacteria > Pseudomonadati > Pseudomonadota > Gammaproteobacteria > Enterobacterales > Enterobacteriaceae > Salmonella > Salmonella sp. 32070601201500089SM. The sequence continues at coordinate 71,085 of NZ_JAGETK010000010.1, read as the reverse complement.
TTGAAGAAGCATTTTGCATGGTGGCTGTAGAAGCGATGGCAGCAGGAAAAGCGGTTCTTGCCAGCAAAAAAGGGGGGATTAGCGAATTTGTGTTAGATGGCATAACGGGCTATCACCTCGCAGAGCCTATGTCGAGCGACAGTATAATTAATGATATTAACCGTGCGCTTGCTGATAAGGAACGCCACCAGATTGCCGAAAAAGCAAAATCCCTGGTGTTTTCAAAATACAGTTGGGAAAATGTAGCGCAGCGTTTCGAGGAACAAATGAAAAGCTGGTTTGATAAGTGATTGAGTTCTGATGATGAAAAACGCGCTGATACCGTAATAAGTATCAGCGCGTTTTTTTATCTATTTCTTAGCGCCAGCAGAAAACCAGTAATGATACCAATTTGAGCAATATCGACCTGTTCAAAATTGCCACGAACGATATAAAAACCGACGAAAGATAAAAATAGCAAGAGATGAGCATTGTAGGGGCTTATCTCTACTTTCCTGAAGGTAGAGCTGGCTGTTTCCCTGATGATAGTGCCATATAAATAGGCCAGGCTCGCCAGACCTAATATGCCTGCACTAAACCAGATGTACAGAATGGTATTATGCGGACCGATAGATTCTTTAAAGGTCCACGTTGGATAATCGACAACGCGTTTATTATAAACACTATCATACACATCATTACCATAGCCGTAGCCCTTGATCGGGTTTTCCTGAATCAGTATCCACGCGGTGCCCTGGGTTCCGTTAGTATAACGATATGAGCTATCTGTCTGCTGTAATTTATAAAGTAAATGTTCTGAGTCTGGTTTGTTATTATGTTGAGTGATAACCAAAGCGCCGATAATGGCTAATAAAATGGCACCAACTCCTATTAACTTCCATTGGCGGTTCAGTATTGCCCACAGAACACCTACTATGAGCACCGCCAACCATGCCCCTCGCGATAGGGTTCCCAGGATAAAGAAAAGGTAGATAGCGCTAAGCACTAAAAAAACCAACTTAATTGCATTTTTTCTAAACAGCCAAATATTCAATAATGCTGGAAATAAGAAAACCATGGAATCGGACATATGTCGATGCGCATAGCTTATGAATGGCATAATTCCTTTATTATAGTCCTCGATATACAGAATACTCTCTGCAAGGCAGCGAAGCCCTAAACTTGTTAAAAAGGAGAAAAGTACTATTTTCGCAACCGTTTCTTTTGTTTCATCTTTTAATAGTACGGGAATTAATAAAGTATATAATAAGAAACCCTCCAGTACCGTATTTTCAAATTCCTTGAAGCTTTCTTTCATATCTGGCGATATGAGTATGGAATAAACAAGGATTAATGATAATACTGCTACGCTATAAAATACGCTATTTTTGAAAAGAGGGGGGAAACTTTTCGGTGAGCGTGAGACCTGATAAATCGCGGTGATAACCATAAGTATGATTATCAAATGTTTATAACGCGTAATACCATCCAGAAAATACGTGGCAACAAAAAGAAAAACCAGCGCTTTATTCCAGATCGGTTTCCATTTCTCTTTATTTAACGTTAATGATGTGGTTAGCATCTTTTCTCCACAATAGGTTTGGGATGAGACAGTGTCTCTTTAATGAATCTTTCCAAATACGCTTGTGGCATCTAAATTCGCCAGGTTTTTTTCTGGTGAGCAGCATGCCATTTGGTTCTTCCCATAACCTCCAATTAACCCAGGGTCCGTTGGGCCATATAGCGTAATATTCGGTCTGTCGAGCGCGGCGGTGAGATGGCTCAGGCCGGTATCAACCGATACGACAAATTTTGCGCCAGCCAGCACTCTGGCGACCTCCTCCAGGCTCATGCGCGGTAACACATCCACATAGTCAAAGCCTTCGGCCAGTCGTTTAGCCCGGGCCTCCTCATGAGGCGCGCCCCAGGGAAGTTTTATCCGTAATCCGGTGTTGCCCACCATACCGATAAGCTCGCGCCAGTTTGCTTCCGGCCAGTGTTTATCATCGCGGGTCGTGGCATGTAAAAATACCGCATATGGATCGCTGACCGCCTGCTGGCAATGCAGAAAATGTTTTGCGATGGCATAATCGCCCTGCGACTGCGGTTTATCGTATCCCAGGCTTTTGGCGAACAGCTCGCGCGTCCGCTCAACCGCATGTTGTTGCTTTGCGATATGGTGTTTACGGTTATAGAACAGGCTGGCCAGCGGTTCGCGGGCAGTACTCCAGTCCATACCGTGCTTTATCCCATGCGCCAGACGCGTCACCAGCGCCGCGCTTTTCACCAGCCCCTGCGCATCAATCACAGCGTCGTATTGGTATGCGCATACCGCCCGATGAAAGGCTGTGCGTTCCGCTTTAATGGGCGCGGAAAACCAGGCTTTGCGCCAACGGCGAATAGCGACGGGAATCACGCGATCGACAGCACTGTGCCAGGACGGAATTTGCGCAAACCCTTCTTCGACAACCCAGTCAAATTGAATCCCTGGAATAGCCTGTTGCGCGTCGGTAAGCGCAGGCAGGGTATGTAATACGTCGCCCATCGATGATGTTTTAACGATCAAAACCCGCATTAAACGCCCTCTTCCGACAACAGCGAATGAAGCTCTTCCAGAACCCGCTGCGGCGTGATATCGATCAGGCTCTGGTGATAGCCTTGCGCCGTATCGCCTTTACGCACTTTGTGATAACCCGTAATGAGACGAATCACCCGGGCCTTATGAGACAGCGGTGGCGTGAAATCCGGGCTACTTGGGCCATACAAGGCGACCAGCGGGCGGTCGAGCGCCGCCGCGACGTGCATCAGCCCGGAATCGTTGGTGACGATGGCTTTACAGGCGGCTATCAGAATGACGGCCTGTTCCAGCTGGGTTTCCCCCGCCAGGTTGCGACACCATGCCTGCTGCTCGCTATTCAGCGCCGCTAGGATCTCATTTCCGGCTTCATGGTCTTTTGCCGAGCCAAACAGTACGACCTGGTACCCTTCGTTAATGAGCTGCTTTGCCAGTTCGGCGTAGTGATAGTGCGGCCAACGTTTTGCCGGGCCAAATTCCGCGCCGGGGCAAAAGCCGATCAGAGGACGTTCAGAAGATAGCGAAAAGTCGCTGCGTATCAACGACTTTTCACCCTCGCTAACCAGGAGCTGTGGCCAGAGTAGCGGCTGCGGCAGATCTTTCGCCGTGCGCATCACGCCCTTGTCATAGGCCAGCGCCACGTAGCGCTCCACCATCAGCGGCCAGGCGTCTTTATCAAGGACGCGCGCATCGTTCAGCAGGCCATAGCGCATTTCGCCGCGCCAGCCGGTACGGTGCGGGATATTGGCAAAGAAAGGAATCAGCGCCGATTTAAACGAATTTGGCAGCACCCAGGCGCGATCGTAGCGCTTCTCACGCAGGCTATGGCCCAATCTGCGGCGCTCGCCGATTTCCAGCGCGCCGTGGCCCAGCGGCATGGGTATCGCCTCGTTAACTTCCGGCATACGCGATAACAACGGACGGCACCAGGCTGGCGCCATCACGTCGATTATCGCCTGGGGATAGCGCGCTTTAAGCGTGCGATAGAGACTTTGCGACATCATCATGTCGCCCACCCAGGACGGGCCAATGACCAAAATTTTCATACTTACGCGTCGCGGTTCAGCCAGGCCATATACTCCGTGACGCCTTCGGCGACGGTCTTAAAGGGTTTGTCGTAGCCCGCGTTGCGTAGATTGGTTAAATCCGCCTGCGTAAACGCCTGATAGCGGCCTTTCAGCTTATCCGGGAACGGAATGTATTCAATGCTGCCTTTTTTATGGTATGCCAGCGTCGCGTCGGCGACGGCCTGGAAAGATTCCGCGCGGCCTGTGCCCAGGTTAAAGATGCCGGACTTGCCGCTTTCCAGGAACCACAGGTTAACGGCGGCCACATCGCCCACGTAAACGAAGTCGCGCTTGAAGTTTTCGCTGCCTTCAAACAGTTTCGGGCTTTCGCCGTTGTTTAACTGTGTATTCAGATGAAATGCCACGCTTGCCATGCTGCCTTTATGGCCTTCACGTGGTCCATAGACGTTGAAATAGCGGAAACCGACAATCTGCGAGTTCGCTTCTGGCAGGATCTGGCGCACATATTCATCAAACAGGAATTTAGAATAGCCATAAACGTTAAGCGGTTTTTCGTATTCGCGCGATTCGATGAAATCAGACGTGCGACCGCCATAGGTGGCGGCAGAAGAGGCGTAGAGGAACGGGATTTCGCGCTCAAGACAATAGTGCAGCAGCTCTTTGGAGTATTGATAGTTATTATCCATCATATACTTGCCGTCCCACTCGGTGGTGGAAGAGCAGGCGCCTTCATGGAAAATAGCTTCGATATCGCCGAGCTCTTCTCCGGACATAATCTGGATCAGGAAATCTTCCTTATCCATATAGTCAGCAATGTTCAGATCCACCAGGTTTACAAACTTGGTGCCGTCTTTCAGGTTATCCACCACCAGAATATCGGTGATACCTTTATCATTCAGGGCCTTAACGATATTGCTGCCGATAAAGCCCGCGCCGCCGGTAACGATGATCATAACTGTAACCTTTGAATTATGGTGTCAGAGACTGTCTCAGACATGAATGCTCTTATCATAACACTATTCATCCATTCACTGATAACCCGTGAGGATACGCGTGATTTATGCTGCATTTTAAAGAAGTGATGACGCGTCATCTCGTATCAACGTATCGCTTTGGGTAATATGTGCTGAAATTTGCCCAGTCTGGAGAATCGCAATGCGTGGGGATTTTTACAAACAGTTAACCAACGATCTGGAAACCGCCCGAGCGGAAGGATTGTTTAAAGAAGAGCGCATTATTACGTCTGCGCAGCAGGCGGATATCACCGTGGCGGATGGAAGCCACGTTATTAACTTTTGCGCCAATAACTATCTCGGGCTGGCGAATCACCCTGAGCTGATTAATGCCGCAAAAGCGGGCATGGACAGCCACGGTTTCGGTATGGCGTCCGTGCGTTTTATCTGCGGCACCCAGGACAGCCACAAAGCGCTGGAGCAAAAGCTGGCAAGCTTCCTCGGCATGGAAGATGCGATTCTGTATTCCTCCTGTTTCGACGCTAACGGCGGCTTGTTTGAGACGTTGCTGGGCGCGGAAGACGCTATTATTTCCGACGCGCTGAACCACGCGTCTATCATTGATGGCGTGCGTTTGTGTAAAGCGAAGCGCTATCGCTATGCCAACAACGATATGGTAGAGCTGGAAGCGCGGCTGAAAGAGGCGCGTGAAGCCGGTGCGCGTCATGTCCTGATCGCCACCGACGGGGTGTTCTCAATGGATGGCGTCATCGCCAATCTGAAAGGCGTCTGTGATCTGGCCGATAAATACGATGCGCTGGTGATGGTTGATGATTCTCACGCGGTAGGCTTTGTCGGCGAAAACGGTCGTGGTTCCCATGAATACTGCGACGTAATGGGCCGCGTAGATATTATTACCGGTACGCTGGGCAAAGCGTTAGGCGGCGCATCCGGCGGCTATACCGCGGCGCGTAAAGAGGTCGTTGAGTGGTTGCGTCAGCGTTCCCGCCCATATCTGTTCTCCAACTCCCTGGCGCCGGCGATCGTGGCGGCTTCTATTAAAGTGTTAGAGATGGTGGAAGCGGGCGCAGAACTGCGCGATCGCTTGTGGGCGAACGCCCGGCAGTTCCGTGAGCAGATGTCTGCCGCGGGATTTACGCTGGCAGGCGCGGATCACGCCATCATCCCGGTAATGCTGGGAGATGCGGTTGTCGCGCAGAAATTTGCCCGCGAACTGCAAAAAGAGGGCATTTACGTTACCGGTTTCTTCTATCCGGTCGTACCAAAAGGTCAGGCGCGTATTCGTACCCAGATGTCTGCGGCGCATACGCCTGAGCAAATTACGCGTGCGGTAGACGCGTTCACGCGTATTGGTAAACAACTGGGCGTGATTGCCTGAGGATGTAAGATGAAAGCGTTATCCAAACTGAAAGCGGAAGAGGGCATCTGGATGACCGACGTTCCGGAACCGGAAGTCGGCCATAACGATTTGCTGATTAAAATCCGTAAAACAGCCATCTGCGGCACTGACGTTCACATCTATAACTGGGATGACTGGTCGCAAAAAACCATCCCGGTTCCGATGGTCGTGGGGCATGAATATGTCGGCGAAGTGGTCGGCATCGGTCAGGAAGTGAAAGGCTTTAAAATCGGCGATCGCGTCTCCGGCGAAGGTCACATCACCTGTGGTCATTGTCGCAACTGCCGTGGCGGTCGTACTCACCTGTGTCGCAACACCACCGGCGTGGGCGTCAACCGTCCCGGCTGCTTCGCGGAATATCTGGTCATCCCGGCGTTCAATGCGTTTAAAATCCCGGATAACATTTCTGATGATTTAGCCTCTATTTTCGACCCGTTTGGTAATGCGGTGCATACGGTGCTGTCTTTCGATCTGGTCGGCGAAGATGTACTGGTATCGGGGGCGGGGCCAATCGGCGTAATGGCCGCCGCGGTGGCGAAACATGTTGGCGCGCGTCATGTGGTGATTACTGACGTCAATGAATACCGTCTGGAGCTGGCGCGCAAAATGGGCGTCACCCGCGCGGTCAACGTCGCGAAAGAGAGCCTGAACGACGTCATGGCGGAGCTGGGAATGACCGAAGGGTTCGATGTGGGTCTGGAGATGTCCGGCGCGCCGCCGGCGTTTCGTACCATGCTGGACACCATGAATCACGGCGGTCGTATTGCGATGCTGGGGATTCCGCCATCAGATATGTCTATCGACTGGACAAAAGTCATCTTTAAGGGCTTGTTCATTAAAGGTATTTATGGTCGTGAGATGTTCGAAACGTGGTACAAAATGGCGGCGCTGATCCAGTCCGGTCTGGATCTGTCACCGATTATCACCCATCGTTTCTCTATTGATGATTTCCAGAAAGGTTTTGATGCCATGCGTTCAGGCCAGTCAGGAAAAGTTATTCTGAGCTGGGATTAATATGTATATACCCAAAATAATTCGAGTTGCTTAAAGGCGGCAAGGGAGTGAGTCCCCAGGAGCATAGATAACTATGTGACTGGGGTGAACGACAAATCTGCCGGGAGCAGATTTGAACGTCGCTTGCGACGGCCCGTCAGGGCGAGGCCCATGGATGGGCCGAGTAATCCGTAGCCAACACATAAGCAACTTGAAGTATGAAGGGTATAGAGACCCGATAATTTTATCGGGTCTGATATACGTTTCATCGTAAAAGGTTGGTGTCATTCGCCAACCTTTTTTGTTAGGGAAAATCTGGAAAGCCGTAAAGAATTGTCATAGACATCAAGCATTCGTAATTGCGCTTTACTCTTATTTTACTCGCTAACGTCACGCTCTACTCTGAGTTTTGTGCTTGCTTTTTACTGTAAAAATTAATTATGGCGGCTTAATAGTTTCTTAATAGGGCCACAGTATAAAGGCAGGGTAAATTAAGGTTTTTCTGGTAATCGTTATGAAAAATAGTAAAACCAAAGTGAGTATCATTATCCCGTTATATAATGCGGGAGCGGATTTTAATGCTTGCATGGTGTCGTTAATCGCGCAAACGTGGTCGGCGCTGGAAATTATTATTGTGAATGATGGATCGACGGATCATTCCGTTGAGATAGCAAAACATTACGCGGAACATTACCCGCATGTTCGACTGCTTCATCAGGCCAATGCTGGCGCATCTGTCGCCCGTAATCTTGGCCTGCAAGCGGCGACCGGCGATTACGTCGCCTTTGTCGATGCGGATGACCTGGTCTACCCGAAGATGTATGAAACGCTGATGACTATGGCGCTTAACGATGATCTGGACGTTGCGCAGTGTAATGCGGACTGGTGCGTCCGAAAAACCGGGCACGCCTGGCAATCTATTCCGACCGATCGTCTGCGCTCCACCGGGGTATTAAGCGGACCGGATTGGTTGCGTATGGCGCTGGCCTCGCGGCGCTGGACGCATGTTGTCTGGATGGGCGTTTATCGACGTGCGTTAATTACCGATAACAATATTACTTTCGTTCCCGGACTACATCATCAGGACATATTATGGTCGACGGAAGTTATGTTTAATGCCACGCGCGTACGTTATACCGAACAATCATTATATAAATATTTCCTGCATGATAATTCGGTAAGCCGTTTGCAAAGACAAGGCAATAAAAATCTTAATTATCAGCGGCATTATATTAAAATTACGCGGTTATTAGAAAAGCTCAATCGTGATTATGCCCGGCGTATTCCGATTTACCCGGAGTTTCGCCAGCAAATTACCTGGGAAGCGTTACGCGTTTGTCATGCGGTACGTAAAGAGCCTGATATTTTGACCCGCCAGCGTATGATTGCCGAAATTTTTACTTCTGGCATGTATAGACGGATGATGGCTAACGTCCGCAGCGCGAAAGCGGCTTATCAGACGCTGCTCTGGTCTTTCCGGCTGTGGCAATGGCGCGACAAAACCTTGTCGCACCGTCGTATGGCCCGTAAGGCGCTCAATCTGTCTTAGCGCTCACGTTTTTAGGCGCGGCGATTTTCCCCCAGCCTTGCCACTGGTGCTGAAACCAGACAACCACGGAACTTTGCGTAATGCTCTCGCCGATGACGCTGAAAAAGCGCGTAGCGTAGACCGGTTGCAGCGGTTTTTTCGGCTTGCACATCTTCACGCCGCGAAAGGGATTGCGCGGCGCGTCAATTTTCTGCGGCATCAAATCAGGTCGGGACGTATCTACCTGCGGTTCGTTGAGCAGGCTGCCTGGGCGTACCAGGGTGATATCCGCCGGCAGGCGATAAACCATCTGTTGCAGCACGCGAACCGTTGCGGGATGTGGATGACCAATCGCGATAGCGGAACCGTTGCGACGGGCCAGTTCGATAGCGCGATTAAACTGACGACGGATATCTGCCTCGTTTTGCGTATCGTCGAGGAACACTTTGCGCTTGATCACTTTCACACCCGTACCGGATGCCGCGCGCATCGCCTGGCTATTGCCAATCGTCATGCTGTCGAGAAAATAGAGATTGTAATGTTCCAGCGCCTGCATAACTTTTTGCATACCGAACAGGCTGGAGGTCATTGCGCTGCCCATGTGGTTATTAAGCCCGACGGCATACGGCACGTTGTTTACCGCCTCGCGGATAATGCGCTCGATCTCATCGCTGCTCATATCTGGTCGCAGCGTATCCTTCTCCAGCGGCTGTTTGCTTAGCGGCGCCATCGGCAGATGGATTAACACCTCATGCCCGCTATTGTGCGCTTTAGTTGCCATTTCGCGCGCGTGCGGCGCGTTGGGCAGTACGGCGACGGAGATGTTTGGCGGCAGCGCCAGAACCTGGTTTTCCGTGTGCGGGCGATAGCCAAAATCATCAATCACGATGGCGAGCTTGCCAGCGAAAACGGGATGTGCAAACGCCAGCAAAGTGGCCAGCGTGAGAATGGAGCGACGAAACTGAGGCAAAACTTATCTTCCCAACCACGGCTGTGGATTGACGGCCTGACCCTGGCGACGAATTTCGAAATAAAGCGAAGGTCTGCCCTGACCGCCGCTACTGCCCACAAGGGCGATAGGTTGTCCGGCGCGTACCTGCGCGCCTACGCTGACCAGCGCGCTCTGATTATAGCCGTAAAGGCTCATATCGCCTTTACCATGCTCCACGACCACCACCAGGCCATAGCCTTGCAGCCAGTCCGCCAGAATCACCCTGCCGTCGGCGATGGCTTTGACCTCGGTGCCTTCCGACGCGCCGATCACCATCCCCTTCCAACGTAGCTCACCCTGCAGCCGTTCGCCATAGCGATGCAATATCGGGCCGCGTACCGGCCAGTATGCCTGACCGCGAGGCGCGCCCAGACCGCCGGTGCGGGACATTAGCGAACGCTCGCTTTCCGTCGGCTTATAGGTGCTGCCTTTACGCGAGGCTTCCTGCTGCTTATCGCGTACCGCCTGCGCTTCGCGGGCTTCACGCTCCGCTCGCGCTTTGGCCGCCGCTTCCGCCCGCGCGATACTGTTGCGTAGGCGTGATTCGTTGGCGCGCAGTTCGCTTAACTGTTGCTGGCCTTGCTGAATAGACGACTCCAGTCCGGCAAGCGTTTTCTTACGTTCATTACGCGCCTGCTCCAGCTTCGCCTGCTGGGCGCGCTGTTCATACAGCAACGTTTGTTGTTGGCTTTGCTTCTCTTCCAGCTCGGCTTTTTGCGTGGCGACCTGTTCGCGAGTCTGTTTCAGTTCGGCGATAGTCTCCTGGCGCGCCTGGTTCAGATAGCCGAAGTAGGCCTGCAGGCGTTGCCCACGCTGGCTTTCTTCTCCGCTAAGAATAAGCTGAATGCCGGTGTGTTCGCCCTGGCGGAAAGCGGCGTCCAACTGTGCGGCGAGATTACGCTCCTGGCTGGCTTTTTGCTGCTCCAGTTTGGCAATTGAGGCGTTCATCTCATCAATTTGCGCGTTTAACTGATCCAGAGTGCTTTGCGTTTCGCGCAGCTTACGCGCTGCGGCCGAGATGGCCTCTTCCTGGGCTTTCAGTTGTGCCAGGAGGCTGGCGCGCTGCTGCTGCTGCTGGCGTACGTCGCGTTCTTTCGCGGCGATATCGGCCTGAATAGATTTGAGTTGATCACGGTCATCCGCGTGGGCGGAAAAGGCGCACAACAATACGCCAGCGCTAAGTACGCTGGCGTAGAACAAAGGCCTGACTGAAAACGTTCTTGGTTTCACGGCCTGTTGAATGGTGTTAATCGCCTTTCCCCTCATGGGGAGGGATTATTCCACGATGAACAGCGGCTTACCAGTCATCTCTTGCGGGATTTCCATCCCCATCAGCGACAGCATGGTAGGCGCAATGTCTGAAAGTTTGCCGCCTTCGACCGCCTTCACGTTTTTCTCGCCGACATAAATCAGCGGCACCGGCAGGTTGGTGTGGGCGGTATGCGCCTGACCGGTCGCCGGATCGCGCATCTGCTCCGCGTTGCCGTGGTCCGCGGTAATCAACAGTTGTCCACCAACGGACTCAACCGCTTTTGTTACCTGTTCAATGCAGTTATCCAACGCTTCCACCGCTTTGATGGCGGCTTCCATCACGCCGGTATGACCGACCATATCGCCGTTTGGATAGTTACAAATGATGGTGTCGTACTTACCGCTTTCGATCGCCGCGACCAATTTTTCAGTCAATTCTGCAGAGCTCATTTCCGGTTGCAGGTCATAAGTGGCCACTTTCGGGGAGTTGATCAGAATGCGCTCTTCGCCAGCAAACGGTTCTTCTACGCCGCCGTTAAAGAAAAAGGTTACGTGCGCATATTTTTCCGTTTCGGAAATACGCAGCTGAGTTTTGTCGTTTTTCGCCATCCATTCGCCAAAGGTATTCGCCAGCGACGCTGGTGGGTAGGCAACGGCAGTTTTGATGTCGGCGGCGTATTCGGTCAGCATCACGAAGTTCAGATTAACCACTTTCTTACGCGCAAAGCCGTCGAAATCAGCATTAACGAAAGCGCGGGTAATTTCGCGCGCGCGGTCAGCGCGGAAGTTCATGAAAATCAGCGTGTCGCCGTCTTCCATCGCCGCATCAGCCTGGCCCTCGGCGCGGATAACGGTCGCTTTGACAAACTCATCGTTTTCATCACGAGCGTAAGCGGCCTGCAGGCCAGCCACAGCGGTATCTGCCTGGAATTCGCCCTGCGCCAGGGTCATCAGATCATACGCTTTTTCCACGCGATCCCAACGGTTGTCGCGGTCCATAGCGTAGTAACGACCGACGATAGACGCCACGCGGCCTTTGCCCAGCGCGGCGAATTTGTCTTCGAATTTTTTCAGCGAGGCTTCAGCGCTGCGCGGCGGCGTGTCGCGACCATCGAGGAAGGCGTGCAGATAGATTTTTTCTGCGCCGCGCTCTGCGGCCAGCTCCACCATCGCCATAATGTGATCTTCGTGGCTGTGGACGCCGCCCGCGGACAGCAGACCCATAATATGAACCGCTTTACCGGCGTTTTTCGCCTGGTCTACCGCATTGGTCAGGACTGGGTTAGCAAAGAAAGTACGTTCTTTAATTTCAACGTCCAGACGCGTCAGGTCCTGATAAACGATGCGGCCTGCGCCCAGGTTAACGTGGCCCACTTCGGAGTTGCCCATCTGGCGGTCAGGCAGACCCACTTCCAGACCGGATGCGTCGATCAGGGTATGCGGACGTTTTGCCCACAGAGCATCCATCACCGGGGTTTTGGCGTTTAAGATAGCGTTATCCTGCTGTTCTTCACGGTAGCCGTAGCCATCCAGAATCACCAGTACCATAGGTTTTTTAGAAACCGACATTGCGACAACCTCATACTCAATAGACAAAATAATTGCGTAATTTTACTACAGCTGAATCGATAAAATAGCCTCAGAAGATCAAAGAAAGGGATCGCGCTGGCGTGAGAAGGTAAGTAATAGCGTGATTTTTTTTCGTAGCGCCCCGCAAAAATGCATTCCAGTGCACGCTCTGGCTGTATTTGCGCCACTGCACAGGTATACTCCTTTCCTGGTTTTTTAATCACTACGTCGGGAGTTGTTACCCCCCATGCAAGAAATTATGCAATTTGTTGGCCGTCATCCCATACTGAGTATCGCCTGGATTGCGTTACTGGTGGCGGTTTTATTTACCACGTTCAAAGGTCTGACTTCAAAAGTTAAGGTGATTACACGCGGCGAAGCCACGCGCCTTATCAACAAAGAGGACGCCGTTGTTGTGGATTTACGTCAACGTGACGATTTCCGTAAAGGCCATATCGCTGGCGCGACCAATTTGCTGCCGAGCGAAATCAAAGCCAACAATGTTGGCGAACTGGAAAAGCACAAAGACAAGCCGATTATCGTGGTCGACGGTTCTGGTATGCAGTGCCAGGAATCCGCTAACGCGCTGACAAAAGCCGGCTTTGAAAAGGTCTTTGTGTTGAAAGAAGGCGTAGCAGGCTGGAGCGGCGAGAATCTGCCTCTGGTGCGCGGTAAGTGATTACCCGTCGTTTTCATGGCGCAAGGGGAATGACTTGCCTTTGCGTCGACATGAAATCCATCGGGTAAAAAACAGGAGCGAAGTCATGGCCAATATTGAAATCTACACCAAAGCAACCTGCCCGTTTTGCCATCGTGCAAAGGCGCTGTTAAACAGCAAGGGCGTGAGTTTCCAGGAAATTGCGATTGACGGCGACGCCGTGAAGCGTGAAGAGATGATCAAACGTAGTGGCCGAACGACGGTTCCGCAAATTTTTATTGATGCACAGCACATTGGCGGTTGTGACGACTTGTATGCGCTGGATGCGCGTGGTGGACTGGATCCGCTGTTGCGTTAAGGCGTACTCAAGTATTTAAGGACAACACTAAAGGGTTTTACACATGTCAGAACAAAATAACACTGAAATGGCTTTCCAGATCCAACGTATCTATACCAAGGATGTTTCTTTCGAAGCGCCAAACGCACCGCATGTTTTCCAGAAAGATTGGCAGCCAGAGGTTAAACTGGATCTTGATACGGCATCTTCCCAACTGGCGGATGACGTTTATGAAGTTGTGCTGCGTGTTACCGTAACGGCTTCCCTGGGGGAAGAAACCGCGTTCCTGTGCGAAGTTCAGCAGGCCGGTATTTTCTCCATCAGCGGTATTGAAGGTACTCAGATGGCGCATTGCCTGGGCGCATACTGCCCGAACATTCTGTTCCCGTATGCTCGCGAGTGCATCACCAGCCTGGTTTCACGCGGTACGTTCCCGCAACTGAACCTTGCGCCGGTCAATTTTGATGCGCTGTTCATGAACTATTTGCAGCAGCAGGCTGGCGAAGGTACTGAAGAACATCAGGATGCCTGATGAACCAAAGTAATGCGTCAATGACAGTCATCGGTGCCGGCTCGTACGGCACCGCTCTCGCCATCACTCTGGCGAGAAACGGCCACCAGGTTGTCCTGTGGGGCCACGACCCAAAACATATCGCGACCCTGGAGCACGATCGCTGCAACGTCGCGTTCCTTCCCGATGTGCCTTTTCCCGATACGTTACACCTGGAAAGCGACTTAGCAACCGCGCTGGCGGCCAGTCGTAACATTCTGGTGGTGGTGCCAAGCCATGTTTTCAGCGACGTGCTGCGGCAGATTAAACCGCTGATGCGTCCGGATGCGCGTCTGGTATGGGCGACCAAAGGCCTGGAAGCGGAAACGGGGCGCCTGTTGCAGGATGTCGCTCGCGAGGCGTTAGGCGATCAAATCCCGCTGGCGGTGATTTCCGGTCCGACGTTCGCTAAAGAGCTGGCGGCGGGTTTGCCGACGGCAATCTCGCTGGCCTCAACCGATGAGACCTTTGCCGACGATCTCCAGCAACTGTTGCACTGCGGAAAAAGTTTTCGCGTCTATATCAATGCGGATTTTATCGGCGTGCAGCTTGGCGGCGCGGTGAAAAACGTGATTGCGATTGGCGCGGGGATGTCTGACGGCATCGGCTTCGGCGCGAACGCCCGCACGGCGCTAATCACGCGTGGACTGACCGAAATGTCGCGGCTTGGCGCAGCGCTTGGCGCCGATCCCGCCACCTTTATGGGGATGGCGGGTTTAGGCGATCTGGTGCTGACCTGTACCGACAACCAGTCGCGCAACCGTCGTTTTGGCATGATGCTTGGCCAGGGCATGGACGTTAAAGGCGCGCAGGATAAGATTGGCCAGGTGGTCGAAGGCTATCGCAATACGAAAGAAGTTCGTGAATTGGCGCACCGTTTTGGTGTTGAAATGCCAATAACCGAGGAAATTTATCAAGTATTGTATTGCGGAAAAAACGCGCGCGAGGCAGCATTAACGTTATTAGGTCGCGCCCGCAAGGAAGAGCTGAGTCGCCACTAGCCGTAAGGAACTGTTTGCATAAACGACCCAACCCGCACAGAACGGGTTGGTCGTTTTCTGCCCGTCTGGAGTAAGCCATGCCGTGTGAAGAACTGGAAATCGTCTGGAAGAATATTAAAGCTGAAGCCCGCGCTTTAGCTGACTGTGAGCCTATGTTGGCCAGTTTTTATCACGCCACGCTACTCAAGCATGAAAATCTGGGCAGTGCGCTGAGCTATATGCTGGCAAATAAACTGGCTTCGCCCATCATGCCCGCTATCGCTATCCGTGAAGTAGTTGAAGAAGCCTATGCCGCCGACCCGGAAATGATCGCGTCGGCAGCCTGCGATATTCAGGCCGTGCGCACTCGCGATCCGGCGGTGGATAAATACTCCACGCCGCTGTTATATCTGAAAGGCTTTCATGCGCTACAGGCCTACCGCATTGGTCACTGGTTGTGGAATAAAGGTCGCCGCGCGCTGGCTATCTTCCTGCAAAATCAGGTTTCGGTCTCGTTTCAGGTGGATATTCACCCGGCAGCGAAAATTGGCCGTGGGATTATGCTCGACCATGCCACCGGTATTGTGGTGGGGGAGACGGCGGTTATTGAGGATGATGTGTCGATCCTGCAATCCGTCACCCTGGGCGGTACCGGGAAAACGAGCGGCGATCGCCATCCTAAAATCCGCGAAGGCGTGATGATTGGCGCGGGCGCGAAAATTCTCGGCAATATCGAGGTGGGGCGCGGCGCGAAAATTGGCGCAGGCTCCGTCGTTTTACAGCCTGTCCCGCCGCACACTACCGCCGCAGGCGTTCCGGCGCGTATTGTCGGCAAGCCGGGCAGCGATAAGCCGTCGATGGATATGGACCAGCATTTCAACGGGATACACCATACGTTTGAGTATGGCGACGGCATCTGAAAAACGCTGTTCCGATGGAGTGCAATCCCGGAACAGCGGAGCGAAGAATTCGCAATGTGGACAATCAGGCTGCGGATGATGTCAGCGTGATACGATCCAGCGGGCCGACGATAAACAGATATGAAATGAGACCAATAAGTCCCATCGAGCCAACGTATAAAATGGCAAAGTCGAACGACTGAGTATTGGCAAGAATCACGCCGATGACCAGCGGCGTAACGATGCTTGCCATATTGCCGCACATGTTAAATACGCCGCCGGCAATACCCAGAACTTCCTTCGGCGAGGTGTCGCTGAGTACGCACCAGCCCAGGTTACCAAACCCTTTGGCAAAAAAGGCCAGACTCATCGCCGCAATGACCACAAATTCTGAAGAGGTGTAGTTGGCGATCACAATTACGCAAGAGAGCAACATACCGCAGATAACAGGCAGTTTCCGCGCGACGGTAAGGCTATAGCCGCGTTTGAGTAGCCAGTCGGAGAACACGCCGCCGAGCAGGCCGCCAATAAAACCGGCAATGGCTGGAATACTGGCCACAAAACCGACTTTCAGAATCGACATGCCTTTCGCCTGGTACAGGTAGGTCGGGAACCAGGTCAGGAAGAACCAGGTGATAGAGGTGACGCAGAATTGCCCGATGTAAACACCGATCATCATCCGGTTAACACAGACGGTTTTAATCTGCGCGAACGTTATTTTCTGCGGCTCCTTTTTACAGCCCAGAGAGGGCTCGCCACCACCGCTACGAATATAGTCAATTTCCGCTTGATTAACTTTTGGGTGGTGCATCGGATCTTTGACTTTCATTAACCAGAATATACCGAGCATCACGCCAATAGCGCCAATATAATAGAAGACAAAATGCCAGCTTAAATTATGCAGAATGATCGTCATTAGCGGGGTGATAATGCCCAGCGAGATATATTGCGCAGCCTGATAAACTGAAGTAACGAAACCTCGTTCATTATTGGGAAACCATTGTACGCTTAAACGACTGTTCGCCGGAAAGGCAGGCGCTTCAATCGCGCCCATCAGCAGACGTAGAATAACCAGTACAATTAATGGGCTGCCATACAGATAGATCGTTCCCTGAAACATGGTTACTAACGACCAGCCAATCAATGCGCAACCGTAAACCAGTCGTGAACCGTAGCGGTCTAATAGCCAACCGCCGGGTAGTTGCATAATGACATAGGCAATACCAAATGAGGAGAAGGCCAGGCCCATCGCTTCCGGATCAAAACCTAATTCTTTACTCATTATTGGGGCAACTACGGATAGAGTTGCGCGATCCGCATAATTAAATACGGTAGCAAGAAATAAAAATATAAGAATGGTATGACGCACTTTTGTGCGCTTTATTATTGTGTTCATTATCTACTCCTCAGATAAGGGCAGAATGCATCCTGTAAGGTAAGAGAGGCGGGACGGATTCCCGCCAGTCGGGTTAAGGGCGTTTGCCAAATTCACATGTTAATTGTGTCCAGCGGCGCGCTTGTTCACTGAGCGTGAAACCCAGACCATGACGATCGGAAATCCACATGCGGCCATCGCGCAGCTCAAGTTGCTCGTTGAATAATGGGTTCAGCCACTCGAAATGTTCCAGCCACGGCTCCAGGGGATACGCTGCGGAAAGGTGCAGGTGTACTTCCATCGCAAAGTGCGGCGCCAGCTTACGCCCGTGTTTCGCCGCCAGATCCATAATCTTCAGGAACGGAGAGATACCGCCGACACGCGGCGCATCTGGCTGAACGAAATCGCTGGCATTGCCCAGAATCAACTGCTCGTGTTCCCGGAAACTGGTCAGCATTTCCCCGGTGGCGATAGGCGTATCCAGCGCGGCAGCAAGCTGGGCATGGCCTTCGATGTCGTAAGCATCTAATGGTTCTTCAATCCAGATAAGGTTGAACTGTTCCATTTTACGCCCCATGCGGATAGCCGTTTCGCGATCCCACTGCTGGTTAGCGTCAACCATTAACGGGAACTCATCCCCAAGCGCTTCACGTACTGCGGTTAAGCGGCGAATATCCTCAGCGCAGTTGGGTTGTCCGACTTTCAACTTAATACCGCCAATGCCATTTTCGCGGGAAATCACCACATTTTTCAGCACTTGATCGAGCGGTGTATGCAAGAACCCCCCTGAGGTGTTGTAACACTGAACGGAGTCGCGGTGCGCGCCCAACAGTTTTGCCAGTGGCAGACCGGCACGTTTAGCCTTCATATCCCATAAGGCGATATCGATAGGGGAGATAGCCTGTACCGCCATCCCGCTACGCCCCACCGAGGCTCCGGCCCACAGCAGCTTGGTGTATATTTTGTCGATATCATTGGGGTCTTCGCCCAGTAGATTGTCGGCTATCTCTTTGGCGTGAGCATAAATACCCTGGCCGCCAGCACGTTTGGAGTAGCTAAAACCAACGCCTTCAAAGCCATCGCGACTGCGGATTTCGGCAATGATGATTGCCACTTCGGTCAAAGGTTTCTGGCGACCGGTCAGTACCTTCGCGTCACTCACTGGCGTCGCCAGCGGTAGAAAAGCCAGTGATAGCTTCACCCATTCGATACGATCGCCGGTTTCTGCCGCGGTTCTGGTATTCGCCGCTTTTGCATACGTTACGGCGTCGGAATTCGCGCTTAAAGCCATTTTTTTTCTCCTGATAATCACAAAATGATTGCGCTAACATTTTTATTATTAAGCGAGCGCAGGATCCAGAAAGTTGATGTTGATTTGAACATTTGATCACATATGTCGTATAAAAAGCAGGATTTATTGCAAAATGGATCACGATCCAAAAATATCTGTGGAAATGCATAATACAAAATGATGGCGCTATCATTTTGTAATGACTGAGCTTGATAAGCTACTGTATTTACGGCCTTTCCTGATGCGAAGCTGGCAATAGCCGCAGGCATGATGAATAATGCGCGGATAAATCAGCCAATCTTTGCAGGGGCATCAGACGTGAAGAGAACCAAATCACCTCGTGCGCCGACGCTGGAAGATGTAGCACGTAGCGCCGGGCTGTCTCCGATGACAGTCAGCCGGGCATTGAATTCGCCACAACTGGTTCGCCCCAAAACGGTTGAGAAAGTCATGCAGGCGGTTCGCGTCACAGGCTACATACCCAACGCGTTAGCCGGTGGTCTGGCGTCGCGACGGAGTAAATTAATCGCTGTCGTCGTGCCGCAAATTAACAACAACATGTTTGTCGATACCATCCAGTCACTGAGCGATGAACTGGCCCGACGCGGATATCACATATTGCTGTGCGTGGCGGGATATACCGAACAAACGGAAGCGGAGTTGGTGGCGACACTGCTTTCCCGCCGCCCCGATGGCGTGGTGCTTACCGGGATCCATCACACGATAGAACTGAAAAAGGTCATCCTGAACGCGGCTATTCCGGTGGTGGAAATTTGGGACTTAACGCCCACGCCGCTTGATATGCTGGTCGGTTTTTCCCATGAAAAAGTCGGGCAGGCGACGGGGGAGTATCTTCTGAGTAAGGGCTATCGTCGTCCCGGCTTGTTGTGGACCGCCGATCGCCGAGCCGCGCAACGCAAGCAGGGGTTATGTAGTGTTCTTCAACGCCACGCTATTCATGCCGTACCGCAGGTAGATGTCCCCCTTCCGGCATCGCTTTCGCTGGGGCGCAGCGGTTTAAGCCAGCTTTTTGACGAAGGGACGTTTGATGTCATTGTTTGCAGTTCTGATACCCTGGCACAGGGGGCGATGATGGAGGCGGAAAGCCGTGGTTTGCGCATCCCGCATGATTTAGCGGTTATTGGTTTTGGCGACCTTGATTTTGCCGCCAGCAATCGACCATCAATTACTACCGTAAGCGTTGACAGACGCGCCATTGGTCAGCGCGCCGCTACGCTGTTGGCCGATCGTATTGAACAGAAACCGTGCGCAGAAGCTATTGTGGATATTGGCTTTCATTTGATTGAGCGAGAGTCCGCATAAACGGGAACATGCCATCGGGATCGGCCAGGCCGGATCAGGCGTTAGCCGCCATCCGGCATTGAATATATTACGACCGCAATACCGCGCCGGGGTATCCTAACTGGCGCCACGCTTCATACACCACCACCGACACCGCATTCGACAGGTTCATGCTACGGCTATCCGGCATCATCGGAATGCGAATCTTCTGCTCTTTAGGCAACGCATCGAGAATGCTGGCGGGCAGGCCGCGCGTTTCCGGGCCAAACATCAAATAATCGCCATCCTGATAGCTTACGGCGCTATGGGCGGGCGTGCCCTTTGTCGTCAATGCAAACAGGCGCTGCGGGTTTTCGGCGGCGACAAAGGCGGCATAATCGTGATGGCGCTGAACCGCGGCGAATTCGTGATAGTCCAGCCCTGCGCGGCGTAAGCGCTTATCATCCCAGGTAAACCCCATCGGTTCGATGATGTGCAGACGAAAGCCGGTATTGGCGCAAAGACGAATGATGTTGCCGGTATTCGGCGGGATTTCTGGTTCGAAGAGTACGATGTTAAGCATGATGCCCCCTTAAATGCGGGGGGCAGAATAGCAGAAATTTACCGGGCTCTCACGCGCCAGGCGTTCAGGCGGCATCGCCTTTGCTCATTGGCGCCAGCGCGGCGGGCAAACTTTTCCCCAGTTCCTGCACCAGTGAATCGCCACTGATTTCGCTAATGGTTTTCGCGCCGGTCAGGGTCATGGCGACTTTCATCTCTTTCTCGATCAGGTCCAGCAGATTGGCGACACCCGCTTTTCCTGCCGTCGCCAGCGCGTAGAGATAGGCCCGACCCAGCAGTACGGTATCGGCCCCCAACGCAATCATACGCACGACATCCAGCCCGTTACGGATCCCGCTATCCGCCAGAATGGCGATATCACCTTTCACCGCATCGGCAATGGCGGGCAGGGCGCGGGCGGAAGAGAGCACGCCATCGAGCTGGCGGCCGCCGTGATTCGACACCACGATACCGTCAGCGCCGAAACGTACCGCATCGCGGGCATCTTCTGGATCGAGGATCCCTTTGATCACCATTGGGCCGTCCCAGAATTCGCGTATCCACTCCAGATCTTTCCAGGAGATGGACGGATCGAAGTTATTTGCCAGCCAGCCGATATAGTCCTCAAGGCCGGTCGGTTTACCCAGATAGGCGGAAATATTGCCTAAATCATGCGGGCGACCGTTCAGGCCGACATCCCACGCCCATTTAGGGTGCATCACCGCCTGCCAGTAACGGCGCATGGCCGCGTTTGGGCCGCTCATCCCGGAGTGGGCGTCACGGTAGCGCGCGCCCGGCGTCGGCATATCCACGGTAAAGACCAGCGTGGAGCAGCCCGCCGCTTTCGCACGTTCAAGCGCGTTGCGCATAAAGCCCCGGTCACGCAGCACATAAAGCTGGAACCACATCGGGCGCTGAATGGTTGGTGCAACTTCTTCTATCGGACAGACGGAGACGGTGGAAAGGGTGAACGGAATGCCCTTTGCGTCTGCGGCGGCGGCGGCCTGTACTTCGCCGCGACGGGCGTACATGCCGCACAGGCCTACCGGCGCTAATGCCACCGGCATCGACAACGTTTCGTTAAACAAGGTCGTTTCCAGGCTTAAATCGGACATATTTTTCAGCACGCGCTGGCGCAGAGCGACTTGCGACAGGTCTTCCACATTTCGGCGCAGGGTATATTCCGCATACGCGCCGCCGTCGATGTAGTGGAAGAGGAAAGGAGGCAACGTGCGCTGAGCTGCGGCGCGATAATCGCTGGCTGCTGAAATAATCATGATTTATTCTCCCTGGTCATCTCATTATGGTCGCCGGGCAGGCGGGTAATACGCGCCTGGCGGGCCTGGTCTTCATCAAATCGTTTAATCGTGGTGTGGACAAAACTGAGGTGCGCCATCATCGCTTTACGCGCGCCCTCGGCGTTACCGTCCAGAATGGCGTCCATCACTGCCTGGTGTTGTTCCGTCAGCTTTGAGAATACGGGCGGAACGAGATACATACGCTGGCGACTCTGTTTGACGGAGGATTGCAGGACGTCGAAGAAACCGCGCATGGTTTGCAACAGCACCACATTGTGCGAGGCTTCCGCGATCGCCAGATGAAAGCGCACGTCGGCCTGGGAGGCGAGATCCGGGTCTTCGCTGAGCGTCGCATCAAAGCAGAGTCTGATTTTCTCTTTGTCGGCAGCGGTGGCACGCATGGCGGCGTGCCAGGCCGTACTGGCTTCAATGGCGTGGCGGGCTTCCAGAATGTCGAAACTGTAGTCCGGATCGTTCGCCATCAGCATTTTCAGCGGTTGCACGATATTCTGTTCAGACCAGGTTTCGTGCTGCCAGCGGACAAATGTCCCGCCGCCGCGACGACTCACCAGCACGCCTTCACTGACCAGCTTCGCCAGCGCTTCGCGTAAAGAGTTGCGTGATACGCCAAGCTGTAGAGCCAACTGGCGCTCGGCGGGCAATTTCATGCCCGCTTCCAGGTTTTGTTCTTCAATCAGCGCCCGCACGCGAGAGGCAATCTCGTCTGACAGGCGTTTTGGCATCACAATCACGGAATCATCCAGGTTAAAACATAGGCCTGAAGCGTAGTGATCACGCCCACCATACAGGTGAAGATCAGGCTGTGTTTGACGGTAAAACGGAACAGATCGGACTCTTTCCCTACCAGTCCCACCGCCGCGCAGGCGATGGCGATAGACTGCGGCGAGATCATCTTCCCGGTTACGCCTCCAGTGGTGTTCGCCGCCACCATCAGCACATCAGAGACGCCGATTTGCTGCGCCGCGGTAGCCTGTAGAGAGGCAAACAGCGCGTTAGATGAGGTGTCGGACCCGGTCAGGAAGACACCCAGCCAGCCGAGGAACGGCGAGAAGAACGTGAAGGCGCTGCCGGTGTGCGCCAGCGCTAACGCCAGCGTGGAGGAAAGCCCGGAATAGTTCGAGATAAACGCGAACGCCAGCACCATGCCGATGGAGTAAATCGGCAACGCCAGCTCTTTCAGCGTGCTGCCAAAGGTCTGGATTGCGGCTGAGGGCTTCATTTTCAGCCAGACGATAGACAACAGCGCGGCAAACAGGATCGCCGTGCCGGTGGCGGAGAACCAGTCAAATTTATACACCGCCGCGTAAGCGGTCGCTTCGTGTACGACCGGCGGCATACGGGCGACCAGTTTATCGAGATACGGTACCGGAACGTTAATTACCCAGTCATACAGCGCGCCGCCGGGGGCAAACAACGCTTTAAACGGCGGTACGCTCCAGAGAGTGACCGTGGCGGTCAGGAACAGAAACGGCGACCAGGCGCGAACAATTTGCCCTGTCGTATAGCGGGTGCGGGCCAGCGTCTGATCGACCTGCGACGCGCCCATATCGCCGAAGCGGAAGATGCGTACCGGCTGCCAGCGTTTGAGGAACAGCGTCAGACACACCAGAGACACCAGTGAAGAGATGATGTCCGGCAGTTCCGGCCCGATAAAGTTGGAGCTGAGATACTGGGCGATAGCAAACGAGCCGCCAGCGACCATCACCGCAGGCCAGGTTTCTTTCACGCCGCGCCAGCCGTCCATAATCGCCATAATCCAGAACAGGACGATAATGGTCAGGAACGGTAGCTGACGACCGACCATCTGACCGATTTCAAAGCTGTCCAGGCCCGTGACCTGTCCGGCAACCAGAATCGGGATCCCCATCGCGCCAAAGGCGACTGGCGCGGTGTTTACAATCAGGCACAGCCCTGCCGCATACAGCGGATTAAAGCCCAGACCCACCAGCAGCGCGGCGGTTATCGCCACCGGCGCGCCGAAACCTGCCGCGCCTTCAAGGAACGCGCCGAAGCAGAAGCCGACAATCAGCATTTGCAGACGCTGGTCGGGGGTAATCGACAGAATTGACGAGCGAATAATGTCAAACTGCCCGGTCTTGACCGAAATTTTATAGACAAAGACCGCGGCGATGATTATCCAGGCTATCGGCCATAGCCCGTAGAAGAAGCCATACACGACCGATGCCAGCGCGTGATCGACCGGCATTTTATAGAACAGCAGCGCAACGGCGAGCGCGATAACCACCGTCCACGAAGCGGCAACGTAGCCTTTCAGCTTGAGTTTAATCAGGGCGAAAAAGAAGAACAGGATTGGGAGCGATGCGATCAGGCTGGAAAGCCAGATATTACCCGCCGGGTCATAGTTTTGTTGCCAGAGGTTCATTGCAGGTCTCCTGAGAACCACACGCATAATGGGATGAATCTTTGCTCATCTCGTTGAAGTCACATTATGTGTAAAAGTGGTCCTGCCAATATTGTTGTGTATGGATAATGACAACAAATAGTTAACCAGATGTTATTTATTGGCAACGGTATTGTAGAGTTAATTTAGTGAAATGTGAGTAGGCTGTGGTAACTGGCTAAAATTGGTAGGGCCAATTGAGAGGAGAGGACCACAAAGGGAAGTGAAAAGGCAATGGCATTATGCCATTGCCTTTGATGTCGGGAGTGTTGTTACTTCATTACCACTGGAAGCCCGCGCCAATGGCTGCAGAGTAATCGCCCTGGCTGTTGCTGGTTCCTTGCAGTTTATACACCCAGCCCCCGCTTTCACTTACCATGGAGACACCAATGGCGACGGCACTTTCACCATTAAACGTACCGCCAGCAATCGAGGTCATGTTGGCGCCCGGGGCGTAGGCTTGTGGCAGACCGGCCATCGCCATCGCTGAAGCGATACCGCCGCTCATCTTGTTTTCTACGCCTTTGATTTTGCTGTTCATTTCCCCCATTTTCTGGTCGGTATAGGTGTTTGCTTCTTCGACGCTGCGTTTCAATTGCGCATAGTTAACCGCATCCGTATCATTCACCGCCGCTGAAACATTGCCGATCCGAGTGGTGCCGCCACTCCCGTCTCCCAGGTTGAGCACGCTATAGTTAACCGAGCCATCTGCATTGGTTTCATAACGCACGGAGCCTGCTTCTGAGGCTTTCAGTTGCGCCACATTAACCGCGTCAGTGTTGTTCACCCCTGCGGCAACGTTGGTAATACGGCGTTGTTGAGTAGAAGAGCCGACAGACACAGTATTAGCTTCATCTGCGACGGAATTTGTGCCTAACGCCACGCTGTTTTCAGCGGCAGCAATAGAGCCAGAGCCAATCGCGACGCTGTCCGCACCCTGGGCATTTGCATCTGCGCCATCGGTGTTGGTCTTGAAGTACTTGGTGCTACCGGTAGTGACGATATCGCCAATGCCGTTTTCGATATTGGTGACGCGGGTATCCAGATTCGATACCTGAGTATTCAGGTTAGTAATGCTCTGGGTATTCCTGGAAACCTGCGCGTCCGTTACTTTCAATTGACTCACGTTAACGGCATCGGTATCTGCCGAACCCGCCGCGACGTTAGTGATCTGACGTTGGCCGTCTTCACTGCCGACAGAGAACTCACCGACAGAGTTCTGCGGTGTGTCCATGTTGTAGGCGGTGTAGTCAGTCTGTGCGCCGCGAGTGGTCTGAGAACCATTACCCATTGCAATACTGTTTGCATGATTGGCGCGTGCGTTAGAACCGATAGCAATACCGTTGATGGCATCAGCCATCACCAGTGTATTCAGACCAATACCAATACCTGCATCAGCATTGACGATGGTCTTCGCACCCATTGCCAGTGAGTCAGTTCCGACAGCCAGTGAATCTTCTTCCGTTGAGTTTGCGTGGTAGTACTTGGTCGGTGTAGTAGTGACCGCACCAATGGCATTTTGTAACTGACGAACTGTTACCGCATCTTGCGCTTCAGAGCCGTCAGCAACGTTGGTAATTTGACGATAGCTTTCTCCATCCGTCCCCAATGACAACGCGCCCAGCAACTTTCTGTCTGTTGTATTGTAGCCAATGACGACGCCATCGCTTGTTACGCTCGTTTCTCGTATACCGGTTGTAATAGCGCGGTTAGAGGTGGAGCCACTGCCCAAAGCGATACTGCCATCAATGGTGCTGCTGCTGTTTTGGCCAAGAGCCAGGCTGCCAGCGCCAGAGGCGACGGCGTCGTAACCTACTGCCGTTGCGCCGTTACCCGTTGCGTATGCATCCTGGCCTTCAAGCCCGTTATCATTCGTACGGATGTATTTCACGCCGGTACCATTTTCCGTGATATAGGTTTCGCTGGTATCGCCGGCTAGTTGGCTAATAGATTCATTATACTGAGAAATCAGCATGTTAGTTTCATAAAGCTGAGAGCCATTAACAGCGTCAGTACTGTCACTGGCGATTTCACCTGCTGCTACATTGGTTATCTTATTGGTACCGCTGGTACCGTGGCTGGCGCTGAACGCGCCTTCTTCGTCATCCCAGCTCAGTGCATCGGTACCAAGATTGGTGATGGACGTATTGATATCCGCGATAGCAGAGGTGTTTTGATCCACCTTCTGGTTAGTTTCATACAACTGTGAGCCGTTTACCGCGTCTGTACTGTCCTCAGAAAGCGCCCCGGCGGCGACATTGGTTATTTTACTGGTGCTTCCACCGTGGTTTGCGCTGAAAGCGCCGATGTCTTCGTCCCATAACAGAGCGTTATCAGTGAGGCCGGTAATGGACGTATTAATGTCGGAGACAGAAGTATTCAGGTTCTCAATCGCGGTACTGTTCTGAGTGATGTTAGTGGTATTGGCGGCGATATCGGTCGTGTTCTGATCCACTTTTTCGTTGGTTTCGAACAACTGCGATCCGTTAACCGCGTCGGTACTTTCTTCAGACAGCTCTCCGGCAGCAACGTTGGTGATTTTGTTTGTCGTACTACTTCCGTGGCTGGCAGAGAACGAACTCGTTGTTTCATTCCAGCTCAGGTTGTCAGAGCTAAGATTGGTGATGGACGTATTAATATCTGCGATAGCAGAGGTGTTTTGATCCACCTTCTGGTTGGTTTCATACAACTGGGAGCCGTTTACCGCGTCTGTACTGTCCGCGGCCAGGGTGCCCGCCGCCAGATTGGTGATCTTGCTGGCGCTTCCGCTACGGCTGGCGCTGAATGTGCCAGAGGCTGCATCCCATAACAGGGCATCATCGGTGAGCGTGGTGATGGAATCGCTCAGGTTGTTGATATTGGTGGTGTTGGTGGCAATATCAGTGGTGTTCTGATTGATGCTGTTGGTATTGGTGGTGATATCAGCGGTGTTCTGATCCACTTTCTCATTTGTATCAAACAACTGGGAGCCGTTAACCGCATCGGTGCTGTCCGCGGCCAGGGTGCCCGCCGCCAGATTGGTGATCTTGCTGGCGCTTCCGTTGTGGTTAGCGCTGAATGCGCCAGAGGCTGCATCCCACAACAGGGCATCATCGGTGAGCGTGGTGATGGAATCGCTCAGGTTGTTGATATTGGTGGTGTTGGTGGCAATATCAGTGGTGTTCTGATTGATGCTGTTGGTATTGGTGGTGATATCAGCGGTGTTCTGATCCACTTTCTCATTTGTATCAAACAACTGGGAGCCGTTAACGGCGTCGGTGCTGTCAGCGGCCAGGGTACCCGCCGCCAGATTGGTGATTTTGCTGTCGCTTCCGTTGTGCTTAGCGCTGAATGCGCCAGAGGCTGCATCCCAAAGCAGGGCATCATCGGTGAGCGTGGTGACGGAGTCGCTCAGACTGTTGATATTGGTGGTGTTGGTGGCGATATCAGCAGTGTTCTTATCCACTTTCTCATTTGTATCAAACAACTGAGAGCCGTTAACGGCATCGGTGCTGTCCGCAGCCAGGGTACCCGCCGCCAGATTGGTGATTTTGCTGGCGTTTCCCGTGTGGCTAGCGCTAAAGGCGCTGATGCTTTCATCCCACAACAGCGCGTCTTCGGCTAATCCTGCGACAGAGGCCTCTGTGTTAGTGATAGAAGTGTTAAGTGCGCTTAATGCACTGCCTACGTTATTGTAGATGCCTGTGCCTACCTCGTAGAGGGGGGCATTCACTGTACCATCACTATTAACGGAAGCCCCTCCGCCGAGTCGGTCGGCGACGGATTGACTTAAAGAATAAATTTGCGCACCTGTAACGGCATCGGTACTGGTGGAATTGATGTCGCCTTTAGCCACGTAGGTGATCTGCCGCTGAGTGGTGCTGTTACCCACGGCGACGGAATTGTCTTCCTGGGCGACAGAGCCCGAGCCAAGGGCAACTGAGTTGGTGCCTATCGCTTTTGCGCCATTACCAAATGCAGCGCTGTCGTCGCCGCTCGCAGTGGCTTGATAACCTAATGCAGAGGAAGTTGCTCCGCTCGCGACAGATTTATAACCTAACGCAACCGATTTTGCGCCGCTCGAATTGGCATACACGCCCATTGCCATTGAATAACTTCCACTGGCTGAGGATGAGGCGCCCATTGCAATGGCCCGGTCACCGGCAGAAACCGATTTTACGCCAAGCGCTAACGAAGAGTCGCCGGTGGACTGGCTGTATGAACCAATGGCGGTACTCCATTTCCCCATCGCGGAGGCTTTATAACCCATTGCGGCGCTTGCGCCATCAACGTTGGTGTAAGTATTGGCTGTGGCATCAGTACCAATTGCAATCCACCCTTTTCCTCCAGTCTGGGTACCCGTTGGAGTAACGCCGTCGCCTGTATCGTTTCCTGCGTTGGCCAGTGCATCCGCAGAAACCATAATGCTGCTAAGACCGATGAGTGCGGAAACCGCCAGCTTTCTGCGGCCGTTTTTTTTGCCGCGGCTTTTTGCGGTTTCGCTGGTGACAACAAATGTTCCCGTAGCGGCATTCCAGAGGACTTTAAATATTCTATTCATGAATGAGTAATTTCCTTTTCTAAAATAATTGTATCAATGGCTATTATTTTTTTGGCTTCTTTTTTGTATCGTTAATAGGTTGTATGCTGTCGAATATGACATTCTCCATGTCAATACCTATTTTTAGATACTTAAGATTATTGGGCGATACGCCTTTTAATGTTAGCGTGACGTTTGTCCATACTCCCGGTAAGAGTTCGATTGTCGAGTCCATTTTCGTGTTGAGCAGGAGTTGTTTCCAGCGAGGCAGATCTTTTGCCTCGGAAGGTTTTTTCGTACCCCATGTCATATTAAACGCAAGGTTTGATACCGGAATGCTGAGTAAGTTAACTAAATCAAGATGAATAACACTTCCATTATCTATTGGCTCAATAGATAGAATACGCCCGGCTAATCCGATATTGCCGTTGTTAATAATAAAATAGTGCGTTTGTGATGGGTCCAGTTCTGTATAGTCGAATAGCCGTTGTTTGCGTTCAACGCGGCCAACGACTTCGGTGACCTTTTTGGTTGTGTTGATAATCGTAGCTTGTTGTTTTTCTAACAGATTTATCTTTGCTTCTTGTTCTTTTTGTTGTTTTTCTAACAGGTTTATCTTTGTTTCTTGTTCTTTTTGTTGTTCTTTCATTTCTTCAACAAGGTGTTTATCTGCGAAGTAATCACAACCAGATAAAAAGAATGTGAATCCCAACGCAAGCAGGGGGATAAATTTTCCATTTTTGTGCATATGAAATATCCTTGTTAATAATTTATATAATATAAATAGTTAACCTGTTATTTATACAACTAGCTCATCATTCAGCGAGTATTGCCAATAACTCATTAACGTATGGTTAGAATGAAAACATTCGTCGCTTCTATAGAAGCGCGCAAAAACCCGACGTTATTTATCAATTGCTCATAGCAATGCTTTATAAAAATATAATTATAATGTTTATGTATGGGGATTTTTTTCAGGGATGATAATGTTATTTAATTTTGCGGGTCAATCATATTCTGCGGGGTATGAGAAAAGAGGATGAAAAAATTCATTGTATAAATACAAACAGGCACGATAGTGGGATTTTTCATCCTGAAAAAGCAGGGATTACCGTTAAAAATGAACTTGTATATAATCGGTGTAAATACTTCCATGAAAAATTCGGAATATAGCCCGATGCTCTCAAGACATCCTCCGTACAACGGGTGTCCTGAGAGCCTGGGATGCGGAAGGTTTAGAACTCGCTCTTCGCGAAACCTGTCATCTCTTTGAGCCCCATTTCCCGGCCCAGCGCCGTCATCGGGTGGACAACAATCAGGCCACGCACGCTTTTCTTCAACTTGCCCATGTCGGCCTGCTCTTTTTTAGTGATCGCGCGGCGAAACGGCAGGTTCATCAGCTTCTGCGCTTCTTTACTCAGTTTCTGGCTGTGTACTTCGCGCAGACGGATAATTTCTGCTTCTAGCGTCTCTTTTTCTTTTTCCAGCTCCGCGTATTTATCGGCGGATTCAACCAGAGAGAGACCTGCCTGCTGGTGGCGAATAGCGTCAAGACGATCGCTCAGGCGTTTAATTTCGTTTTTTTCAACTTCTTTCATGGGATAGCTTCTGATAGAAATGGGATAGATACCTTATAGTATGCGCGCAGTGAGTGATTCTTCACAACTCATGACGTAAAGATAATCAATTATGGCAAGTATTACACTGCTCATTATTTAATTATCTCGTTGAGAATAAAATCCTTTTTGTCGAAAGAAAAGATGAAGCGCCTTTTTGCCGGCAAGAAAAGCGATTAAGCACATTTTCCTCAATGACAACGCTAAATTGATCCTAAACTCAAATAAGCGACCGCGGGAGTCAGACGCGGGTCCCACATGGAGGATCTATCATGGCAAAAATAGGTGAGAACGTACCACTTCTTATTGATAAAGCCGTCGATTTTATGGCGTCCAGCCAGGCGTTCCGTGAGTACTTGAATAAAACGCCGCCGCGTGATTATGTTCCTTCCGAAGTGCCGTCGGAGAGCGCGCCCATTTATTTGCAGCGTCTGGAATATTACCGGCGGCTGTACCGACCAAAAGAAGAAGAAAGAGGTTAACGGCGGGATTTACTTTTGAAAGGCCTTTTTTAAGCTGATTTTAGAAATCAGCTCGGTCAGAGAGAGAACCATCGTCGAACGCACCGCCTGCTGGTAGCGCTGAATTTGCATGGCGTATAGCGCCGCGTCGGATGTATCAAAATGCGGCGGCGGCGGCAGCGCCATGACGCAATGCAGTTCGCCAAACGGCCCGAGGATTTCATCGTCGGTAAAGGCGTACTCATTGCCATCGTGATTCAGCTCTTCGCGCAGCGCCATTAACAGCTCCGCATCTTCATATTCGGTGCGGCTGAGTACGCCCAGGCCATAGATAAGTTTCAGACGTACCGAAAGATCGCCCAGCGGCCCGTCGCCGTCCAGCAACGGTTCCACAGCGTATTTCACGGCATAGTCGTCTTTGCGAAACACCTGGAGCACCAGAATGTTCACCGCCTCGGTCAATAACTCGACGGCGGTAATCAGGAAGCTCCGTACGGTTTTGCCAGCATTCAGACGCTCAAGCACACGATTTTCAAAGGCCTGGGTTTGTTCCATTATTGCCTGCATATCTGACAATCTGTTATTTGGGCGCAGGCTAACCTGCGCCGGATTCTGCGTCATTTGGTCGCGTTATATGCGTTAACCGCCTCCGCCACCACATCGCTATTGGCATCCAGCCCGGAAATTTGCGCCAGCGCGGCCTGCGGGCCTTTTTCGGTAATCAGAGCCGCCAACTCCTGCGCCTGCGGATCTTCATCACTACGGAAATGCATCGCCGCCGCGATCCCTTTGACCAGATTCACATGCGGCAGACCATATTCCAGGGTGCCAAGCAGCGGTTTGATCAGACGGTCGCCCGCGCTGAGTTTGCGTAGCGGCTGACGACCTACGCGTTCGACGTCATCTTTCAGATACGGGTTTTCAAAACGACCGAGGATTTTCTGAATGTATGCCGCATGTTTGTCGGCATCAAAACCGTAGCGTTTGATCAGCACCGCGCCGCTTTCTTCCATCGCGCCTTTCACCACCGCGCGAATACTCTCATCGAGAATGGCGTCGCGAATGGTTTGATGACCGGCTAATTTGCCGAGGTACGCGGTTATAGCATGACCTGTGTTCAGCGTGAAGAGTTTACGTTCGACAAATGCCATCAGGTTATCCGTTAACTCCATCCCCGGGATGTTTGGCAACGCGCCTTTAAACTGGGTTTTATCGACGATCCACTCGCTGAAGGTTTCTACCGTCACTTCCAGCGGGTCATGGGTCGCAGAAGCAGATGGCGGCACGATGCGGTCAACGGCGGAATCGACAAAACCGACGTGCTGTTCAACCCAGGCTTTATCGCCATCCGCCAGCGCATTCATTACGTGGCCTTTCAGCTGTGTGGTGCCGCGCACCATGTTTTCACAGGCGATGATATTCAGCGGGGCATCCACGCCCTGCGCCTTACGTTTTGCCAGCCCTTTAGCGATGGCCGGAGCGATACGCTCAAGCACAACCGGACCCACGGCAGTAGTGATTAAATCAACGTGGGCAATCAGGTCGACAACATCATCGCCGATGCTGCTGACAGCGTTGACGCCGGAAACGGTATCCACCTGCTCATTTTCACCCACAACATGAACCTGATAGCTATGACGGGCATTCAGGGCATCGAGTACGACCTGATTTACATCCGCAAACGTCAGTTGTATCCCCGCGTCAGCCAGCAGTTTGCCGATAAAGCCACGACCGATATTACCTGCGCCAAAATGTAATGCTTTCATAGTATTAACCTTCATTAATGTTTTTACCCGAGAGGGCTGGGGCGAGGCTTTTCCCTCAACCTAACCCTCTCCACAAGGGAGAGGATATCGCCTTCATATTTCGAACTGCAGATGCGTTGGCTCTCCTCGCTCACCCCAGTCACGTACTTATGTACGCTCCTGGGGATTCACTGCGTTGCCGCCTTCCTGCAGCTCGAACTATTTTGGGGATACTTAACTGTTAAGCTTTTTTACCTGCCAGCAGTTCCAGCACTTCATCCACGCTGGTGGTGTGCGCCAGACGTTCGATCACGGATTCATCATCCAGCGCGTTGGTCAGGCTGGTGATGACCTGGATGTGCTCATTGTTACGTGCGGCGATACCAATGACCAGACGGGCAATATCGTCTTCTTCTTCACCGAAGCGTACGCCTTCCGGATACTGGCAGAACACCACGCCGGTTTTCAGCACGCGGTCTTTCGCTTCTACCGTACCGTGCGGAACTGCGATGGATTCACCGAGGTAAGTCGGTGTCAGCTTTTCGCGGTCCAGCATCGCCTCGACGTATTCCGGCTCAACATAGCCGCCTTTCACCAGTTGTTCACCGGCAAAGCGAATCGCCTCTTCTTTGTTAGCGGCTTTACGGCCCAGGAAGATATTCTCCGCACCCAGTTTGAACAGGTTGTTATCACCCTCCTCAAAGCTGTCTTTCAGATGGTCGCGTACTTTCTCTTCATTAGTATTGTGGCGCTGTGCGGCAACCAGACGTTCGGTCAGGCTGGTGTACAGGCCGCTATCCAGGAAGTTGGTCAGCGAAATATGCTGCGCCTGCGGTACCTGACGCATCGCGCGCTCGGTAAGGTCACGGTGAGTAATGACCAGATCCACATCCGGCGGCAGATTGTTAATGGCGCTGTTGGTGACGGAGATCTGGCTCAGGCCCGCATCCTGTACTTTCTTACGCAGTACCCCTGCGCCCATCGCGCTGGAACCCATACCGGCATCGCAAGCCACGATGATTTTACGCACATGGCTCAGGTCGTTGGTCACGTCGCCAGCCGCCAGCGGAGAGGCGCCTTTAGATTCCGCTTTCATGTCATGCATACGACGGGTGGCCGCTTCAATGTCATCTTCTTCTTTCACTTTGCTGGTTTTCAGCAGAATTGCAGAAACCACGAAGGAGACCGCCATTGCCGCCACGATGGCAGCGATGTTAGCGAAGTAAGCGCCTTTTGGCGTCATCGCCAGTACGGCCAGAATGGAGCCAGGAGAAGCCGGAGAAACCAGACCGCCGTTCAGGATGGTCAGGGTGAATACGCCAGTCATACCGCCAAGGATAACGGCCAGGATCAGACGTGGGTTCATCAGCACGTACGGGAAGTAGATCTCATGGATACCGCCCAGGAAGTGGATAATTGCCGCGCCGCCCGCAGACTGTTTAGCGCTGCCGCGACCGAAGAACATGTACGCCAGCAGAACGCCCATCCCCGGACCCGGGTTAGCTTCAATCAGGAAGAAGATGGATTTACCCATCTCATGGGACTGCTGGATACCCAGCGGTGAGAAGATGCCGTGGTTAATCGCGTTATTGAGGAACAGGATTTTCGCCGGTTCAACAAAAATGGACGCCAGCGGCAGCATATCGTGCGCCACCATGAAGTTAACGCCCGCCGCCAGAATTTTGGACAGGACTTCAACCGCCGGACCAATACCGAGGAACGCCAGGATGGCGAGGATCATACCGATAATGCCAGCGGAGAAGTTGTTCACCAGCATCTCAAAACCGGATTTGATCTTACCGTCTACCCAACTGTCGAATTTCTTAATGCAGTAGCCGCCTAATGGACCGGCGATCATTGAGCCGAGGAACATCGGCATATCCGCGCCGACAATAACGCCCATGGTAGTGATAGCGCCCACCACGCCGCCGCGTTCGCCGCCAACCAGACGACCGCCGGTATAACCGATGAGCAGCGGCAGCAGGTAGGTGATCATCGGACCAACCAGTTTCGCCAGCGTTTCGTTAGGCAACCACCCTGTTGGAATAAATAATGCGGTGATAATACCCCACGCGATAAACGCGCCGATATTAGGCATCACCATATTGCTGAGGAATCGACCAAAGCTTTGCACTTTGATCTTAATATCGGATGACATAAAAACACCCCTTCTTATGTTGCTGTCGCGCAGGCTGAAAGCCCGAGGTTTGTTAATGTAGCGGCAGAGGTAGCCGGACCCTGTAGTGTAGATACTGCGCAATCTGGCACTGAATCGTTCAACTGTCCAGACAGGGACTATATATGTGATTTGTGTCACATAAATATAGGGGGTAGAGAGGTAATTGATGTGATATTGATCACAAAGTGGCTGTGTAAAAAAACAACGAATCTAATTTTTAGCCCTTAAAAGGCCATTTTATGTGAGATATTTCACATTTTTATTTTGGTGCTTTGTTGAATTTTTGTGATCCTCTTCACAAGAAATTTTAAGCCCGGGTAACGTCAATACGATCCGGCAAACATTTTGTCGCGAGCCCTCTCACGTTATGTCATTCAGCAACCTCCTTTTGTGTCTCTTTTCGTCTTATTTGAGCCATACTATGATTTTTACTGGTTGGCAAAAAGGACACGGCATGAAACTCATCGGTAGC
This sequence comes from Salmonella sp. 32070601201500089SM, assembly GCF_017573605.1. Classification (NCBI taxonomy): domain Bacteria; kingdom Pseudomonadati; phylum Pseudomonadota; class Gammaproteobacteria; order Enterobacterales; family Enterobacteriaceae; genus Salmonella; species Salmonella sp. 32070601201500089SM. Next base: position 36,154 of record NZ_JAGETK010000010.1, on the reverse strand, counting down.
TACACCAGCCCTTTTGTGCGCAAAATCTCTGTTCTGCTGCTCGAAAAAGGCATTACCTTCGAATTTATTAATGAACTACCCTACGAGGCGGATAACGGCGTGGCGCAATACAACCCTCTGGGTAAGGTGCCAGCGCTGGTGACGGAGAAAGGGGAGTACTGGTTCGATTCGCCGATCATCGCGGAATATATTGAGCTGCTGGATATCGCGCCAGCGATGCTCCCGCGTGACCCAATGGCAGCGCTTAAAGTTCGCCAGCTTGAAGCGTTGGCTGACGGCATTATGGATGCAGCGTTGGTTTCTGTACGCGAACAGGCGCGCCCGGCGGCGCAACAATCGGAAACGGAACTGTTGCGCCAGCGGGAAAAAATCAACCGCAGCCTGGATATGCTCGAAAGTTATCTGAGCGACGGGACACTAAAAACGGATACGGTCAATCTGGCGACTATCGCGATTGCCTGTGCGGTAGGCTATCTCAACTTCCGCCGGGTCGCGCCCGGCTGGTGTGTTAGCCGCCCCCACCTGGTCAAACTGGTCGAAACGCTTTTTCAACGCGAAAGCTTTGCCCGCACCGAAGCGCCAAAGGCTTGACGCGCATTATGTCCGCCTGAGCAAACTCACGTTACAATCCCCCTTATGTCGATATCCCTCTCCCGCCAGGAGAGGGCCACCAACAGCCAGGCATTTTCATGACAAGCGAAACGCGTACACTCTACAGCCAGCTTCCTGCTATCGATCGCTTATTGCACGATAGCGCTTTTCTTTCTCTGCGCGATCGGTATGGCCATACCCAGGTGGTTGATCTGCTTAGGCAGATGCTTGACGACGCGCGCGACGTCATCCGGAATACGCAAACACTTCCCGACTGGTACGCAGACTGGGCGCAAGAGGCGAAACTCCGGCTGGAAAATGCGGCGCAAAGCGCGCTGCGCCCGGTGATTAACCTGACGGGGACGGTGTTGCACACCAATCTTGGCCGCGCATTGCAGGCGCAAGAAGCGATTGAGGCGGTAACGCAGGCGATGCGCGCGCCGGTGACGCTGGAATACGATTTGGATGGCGCCGGGCGGGGGCATCGCGACCGGGCGCTGGCGACGCTGTTATGCCGTATCACCGGGGCGGAGGACGCCTGTATCGTCAATAACAATGCGGCGGCGGTATTGCTGATGCTGGCGGCGACCGCCAGCGGCAAAGAGGTGGTGGTTTCGCGTGGCGAGCTGGTCGAAATCGGCGGCGCGTTTCGTATTCCTGATGTTATGCGCCAGGCGGGTTGTACGTTGCATGAAGTGGGCACCACCAACCGGACGCACGCGAAAGATTACCATCAGGCGGTAAATGAAAATACCGGGCTGTTGATGAAGGTGCATACCAGTAATTACAGCATTGAGGGCTTTACCAAAACGGTAGAGGAAGCGGAACTGGCGGAAATCGGGCGAGAGCTGGATATTCCGGTGGTGGCGGATCTGGGCAGCGGTTCGCTGGTGGATTTAAGCCAATATGGCTTACCCAAAGAGCCGATGCCGCAGCAGCTCATTGCCGCAGGCGTCAGCCTGGTAAGCTTCTCCGGCGATAAGTTGTTGGGCGGGCCGCAGGCCGGGATCATCGTCGGCAAAAAAGCGATGATTGCCCAACTGCAAAGCCATCCGCTGAAACGCGCCCTGCGTGCGGATAAAATGACGCTGGCGGCGCTGGAGGCAACGTTACGTCTGTATCTGCACCCGGAAGCGTTGGCGGAGAAATTACCCACCCTGCGTCTGTTAACTCGCAGTGAAGCGTCGATTCGCGAACAAGCGCAGCGGTTACAGGCGCGGCTGGCGGCACGTTACGGCGATGAATTTGCGCTGGAGGTTAAACCCTGCCTGTCGCAAATCGGCAGCGGTTCATTACCAGTAGACCGCCTTCCCAGCGCCGCCATGACCTTTACCCCGCACGACGGGCGCGGTAGTCGGCTGGAGGCGCTGGCGGCCCGCTGGCGCATGCTGCCTGTACCGGTCATTGGCCGAATTTATGATGGCCGTTTATGGCTGGATATGCGCTGTCTTGAAGACGAAAGCCGGTTTATGGAGATGATGCTGAAATGATTATTGCAACTGCCGGACACGTAGACCACGGTAAAACGACGTTGCTCCAGGCGATTACCGGGGTCAATGCCGATCGCCTGCCGGAAGAGAAAAAACGCGGGATGACTATCGATCTGGGCTACGCCTATTGGCCGCAGCCGGATGGTCGTGTGCTGGGCTTTATCGATGTGCCTGGGCATGAAAAATTCCTCTCTAACATGCTGGCGGGCGTAGGCGGTATCGATCACGCTTTGCTGGTGGTCGCCTGTGATGACGGCGTCATGGCGCAAACGCGCGAGCATTTACAGATCCTGCAACTGACGGGTAATCTCCAGCTCACCGTCGCGCTGACCAAAGCCGATCGCGTGGACGAGGCGCGTATCGGTGAAGTACGTGAAGAGGTGCTGGCGGCACTCGACAACTATGGCTTCGCCGATACCGTTTTATTTGTCACCGCCGCCAATGAAGGACGCGGTATTGCAGAACTTCGCGCTCATTTACAGCAGCTTCCTGCACGTTTACACGCCGCGCAGCATCGCTTCCGTCTGGCTATCGACCGTGCGTTTACGGTGAAAGGGGCGGGACTGGTGGTGACCGGAACGGCGTTGAGCGGAGAGGTAAACGTGGGCGATACGCTATGGTTGACCGGCGTTAATACGCCGATGCGCGTACGAAGTCTACACGCGCAAAATCAGCCCACCGACCATGCGTATGCCGGGCAACGTATTGCGCTCAATATTGCGGGCGATGCGGAGAAGGAGCAGCTTAACCGCGGCGACTGGCTGCTTTCCGATGCGCCGGTGGGGGAAGCTTTTTCCCGGGTGATCGTTTCTCTGGCGCTTCATGCGCCGCTTTCCCAATGGCAACCGCTACATATTCACCATGCCGCCAGCCATGTGACCGGTCGCGTCTCTTTGCTGGAAGGCGGGCTGGCCGAGCTGATCTTTGATACGCCGTTGTGGCTGGCCGATAATGACAGACTGGTGCTGCGTGATATTTCCGCACGCGCCACCCTTGCCGGCGCACGCGTGGTGACGCTTAAGGCGCCGCGTCGCGGTAAACGTAAGCCAGATTATTTGCACTGGCTTTCAACGCTTGCCGCCGCGCAGGACGATAGCGCGGCGTTGGCCATTCATCTGGAACGCGGCGCCGTCAACCTGCCGGATTTCGGTTGGGCGCGTCAGCTTAATCCTGTCGGTATGCGTCAGCTTATTGAGCAACATGGTTTTATCCAGGCCGGAGACAATCTGTTAAGCGCGCCCGTCGCCGCCCGCTGGCAGCGTAAGATTCTTGATACGCTGGCGACCTACCACGAACAGCACCGCGATGAACCGGGGCCGGGACGCGAGCGTTTACGCCGCATGGCCCTGCCAATGGAGGATGAAGCGCTGGTTCTGATGCTGATCGAGCGGATGCGCGACGAGGGCCTGATTCATAGCCATCACGGTTGGTTGCATCTGCCGGATCATAAAGCGGGATTTAGCGATGAGCAGCAGGCCGTCTGGCAAAAAGTCGAACCGCTATTTGGCGATGAGCCCTGGTGGGTACGCGATCTGGCGAAAGAGACCGGAACGGAAGAACAATTGATGCGGCTGGTGCTGCGGCAGGCGGCGCAGCAAGGCATCATTACCGCGATCGTAAAAGATCGGTACTATCGTAACGATCGGATTGTCGCTTTCGCCAATATGATCCGCGAGCTGGATCAAGAGAGAGGATCAACGTGTGCGGCGGATTTTCGCGACAGGCTGAATGTAGGGCGGAAACTGGCCATTCAGATCCTTGAATATTTTGACCGGATTGGATTTACACGACGTCGTGGGAATGATCATTTATTACGTGATGCGTTATTATTTCCGCAAAAAGAATGAAATGGTTAAATTAAATAACAAATGAAGCAATACAATTATTGCGTTGCTTTTTATTTTTCTGGCTTCTTAAAATAGCCAGCGTGAACCTGTTATCAGGATAATTTCACCCGTATTCTTTGCGCCTTATTCAGGCGACTCACGACGAGATTGTGGAACTTTATCGCACGGCGATGTAACGCCTTTGCCCGGTGGCGCGGACGCTTACCGGGCCTGCGTAGACGATGCAGGCCGGATAAGGCGTAACACGTTAGCTTCGATCGAGCTTTTGCTGCGCCAGCCAGACGGCGCCCAGCCTGCCCGCCTGATTTCCCAGTTGGCAGGGCTGAATCGGCACCTGGAGCGCCTCCCACATTTCAAACGTTTCAAGATGCCGCGTCAGGAGCGGGTAGAGCTTTTCCTGTTCGCTTATTCCTCCGCCGATCAGCACCACGCCCGGATCAAACATAGAGATCACGCTGTAAACGCCGCGTGAAAGATAACGCGCCCAGTCATTGACCGCCTCACGCAGATGAACATCGGTCGCCATTCGTTCGAAGATCACATCCGCAGGCGGCATCTCTTCGGCAGGCAGCGCCAGCGCCTGGCGGCACGACGCCATTAATCCGCTGGTTGACGCGATTTTATGCATACTTTCGCCATTGTTCCCGACCGGCATGACGCCGAATTCACCGGCGTGAAAATGCGCGCCGCGATACAGTTCTCGTCCGACGATAATACCGCCGCCAATGCCGGTTCCAATGGTAATACAGACCAGATTGTCATAATGCTGCCCGGCACCTCGCCACATTTCGCCCAGCGCCGCACAGTTCGCGTCGTTCTCCACGACCAGCGGCAGATCGGTCAGCCCGCTGAACAACTCCATCAGGTTGACGTCATCCAGGTAAGCCAGCGCGCCCGCTTTTGCCGCATGACCGTTATGGGGATTAATATGGCCGGGGAAACTAACCCCGATTGCCGCAATGTCATAGTCCTGTTGGCAACGCGCCACCACATCCTGCCATTTGCGGGTAAACGTGGAGGCGTCCTCTGGCGTATCGAATTGATGATGGGTTAATTCTTCGCCGTCACTGTTAATCACGCCATATTTGACGTGAGTTCCTCCCACATCAATACCGATATATTGCTGCATAGTGTTCTCCGTACGTTAAACAGGCACCTGTTTAGTATGGCTAAAACCAGACGGAGAAACGTAAAGGAAAGTAATTCGTGATTGCTGTCGTAAAGCGGGAAATCATTGGCGAAAAATTCACCAGCACCGTCTACCCTTGTGGAGTACCTTTACAATAAGGAGTTGGTCATGACGAACAATCCCCCTTCAACACGTATTCAGCCAGGTGAATACGGGTATCCACTGAAGTTAAAAGCCCGCTATGACAATTTTATTGGTGGTGACTGGGTTGCGCCCGCCGACGGCGAATATTATCAAAACCTGACGCCAGTGACCGGCCAGCCGCTATGTGAAGTCGCTTCCTCCGGTAAAAAAGATATCGATTTAGCGCTCGACGCCGCGCATAAGGCGAAAGATAAGTGGGCGCATACGTCAGTACAAGACCGTGCCGCTATCTTGTTTAAGATCGCCGATCGGATGGAACAAAACCTCGAACTGTTGGCGACAGCGGAAACCTGGGATAACGGTAAACCGATTCGTGAAACCAGCGCCGCCGACGTACCGCTGGCGATCGATCATTTCCGCTATTTCGCCTCCTGTATACGTGCGCAGGAGGGCGGGATTAGCGAAGTTGATAGCGAAACCGTGGCCTACCATTTTCACGAACCGCTTGGCGTCGTGGGGCAGATAATCCCGTGGAACTTTCCGTTGTTGATGGCAAGCTGGAAAATGGCGCCAGCGCTGGCGGCGGGTAACTGCGTGGTGCTTAAACCGGCACGCCTGACGCCGCTTTCCGTTCTGCTGTTAATGGAAGTCATTGGCGATCTGTTACCGCCGGGCGTCGTCAACGTCGTGAACGGCGCGGGCGGCGAGATTGGCGAATATCTGGCGACCTCGAAACGTATCGCGAAGGTGGCGTTTACCGGTTCGACGGAAGTGGGTCAACAGATCATGCAGTACGCCACGCAGAATATTATTCCGGTAACGCTGGAGTTAGGCGGTAAATCGCCCAATATCTTCTTCGCCGACGTGATGGATGAGGAAGATGCGTTCTTTGATAAAGCGCTGGAGGGATTTGCCCTGTTTGCCTTTAACCAGGGCGAGGTGTGTACCTGTCCAAGCCGTGCGCTGGTCCAGGAGTCTATCTATGAGCGCTTTATGGAGCGCGCTATTCGCCGGGTAGAGAGCATTCGCAGCGGGAACCCGCTAGATAGCGGTACACAGATGGGGGCGCAGGTCTCCCACGGCCAGCTTGAGACTATCCTCAATTATATCGATATCGGTAAAAAAGAGGGGGCCGATATTCTGACCGGTGGGCGACGCAAGGAACTGGATGGCGAACTTAAAGAGGGCTATTACCTTGAGCCTACCATTCTGTTTGGTAAGAATAATATGCGCGTCTTTCAGGAGGAGATCTTTGGCCCGGTGCTGGCGGTAACCACCTTTAAAACCATGGAGGAGGCGCTGGAAATCGCTAACGATACCCAATACGGCCTCGGCGCCGGCGTCTGGAGCCGCAACGGCAATCTGGCCTATAAGATGGGGCGCGGCATTCAGGCCGGGCGCGTATGGACCAACTGCTATCACGCCTATCCGGCACATGCTGCGTTCGGCGGCTATAAGCAGTCGGGCATCGGGCGCGAAACGCATAAGATGATGCTGGAACACTACCAGCAAACCAAGTGCCTGCTGGTGAGCTATTCCGATAAGCCTCTGGGGCTGTTCTGACGCAAGAGGTAATGCCCGATGGCGCTGCGCTTATCGGGCCTACCGCGTTGATATTAGCCTGGTGGTCATGTCTGATGGCGCTTCGCTTATCAGGCCTACAAAAATTCATCGCAATATACTGATATTGCAAATCTTGTAGGCCGGATAAGGCGCAGCCGCCATCCGGCACAGTATTACCGCTCGTTAACCCAAATCCGCATTTCGCCCTCGCCACGGTTGGCCCAGCTAAACCATGGAATGAACGTTAGCGTCTGCGGCTGGCGCGATGACGGTGCGTTATCGTAGTGCCACAACGCCTGATGCTGCGCATCTGGGGCGCTTTGCTTCTCGCCTTCAGCCTGAATCAGCATCTTATGCGCAAAAAGCCCTTTGCCCTCAAAGACCCGGAATTCACTCTCTTTTGGTAGCCACAGATTATGCAGTTCTTCGCCGTTATCGGCCTGCTCAAGGCAATAGACCAGCGGCCCGCGCTGAATAGCGACCTTACCGGCGACGTGACGCGCCAGCGGATTGCCATACACGCGGCGAACCGGCATCGGCAGCGTCAGGGTTATCGTATCGCCCTCCTGCCAGGTTCGACGGATATGCAGATAACCTTTGCGAATATCCTGTTCCACTTCCAGCCCGTTGAGCGTCACTTTTGCCTCAGGGCACCAGTCCGGCAGACGTAGCGCCAGCGTGTGACGTACCGGCTGCACAGAGTCGATGGCGATCTTCACCTGCTCTTGCCACGGGTAGTTCCCGCCAATCCGCAGTTTGAGCGCGCCATTTCCAACCGGTATTTCCATGCTGTTACCCACGTACATATTGATGTACAGCGCATCCGCACGCGGCGTGTAGATGTAGTGACCAAGGGAGGTGAGCACGCGGGCGATGTTCGGCGGGCAGCAGGCGCAGCCAAACCAGCGCTGGCGGATGGGCTTAACGTGATCGTAAATATGGTTGAATTTTAACGATTTTGGATGCACTTCCAGCGGGTTGACGTAGAAGAAATGCTTGCCATCGAGCGCCATACCACCGAGGACGGTGTTGTACAGCGCGCGCTCCATCACGTCGGCGTACTGGCTATCGGCTTCCATTTCCAGCATCCGGCGGGCGAACATCATCAGGCCGATTGAAGCGCAACTTTCCGCATAGACCGAATCATTCGGTAAATCGTAATCGCTGCTAAAGGATTCGCCGCTGCTCTGCGAGCCAATCCCGCCGGTGATATACAGCTGACGCTGCGCCATATTTTTCCACAGACGCAGGCAGTCCTGGCGTTTGCCTTCATCGTTGCTCAGGCGAGCGAGATGCGCCACGCCAGTCATCAGATAGACAAAACGTACCGCGTGGCCAATGGCCGTCTGCTGCTGCGAAATTGGCAGATGCGCCTGGCTGTAGGCTTTGTCTTTGACCATCCACGCCGGGCCGTAGGTATGCCAGTAAGAGGTTTGGCCGCGTTTTTCGTACTCTTCGTCGTAGAAGTGCGGTTGGGTGCCGCGCTGTCCGATAAAGTAGCTTGCCAGCGTCATATAGCGCGGCTGCTCTGTTACCTCATACAGACGCATCAGCGCCAGCTCAATTTCCGGGTGGCCCGGATAGCCGTGCAGCTGATTTTCGCCAGGGCCGAAAGTGCTGTCGATATGATCGGCCAGGCGACAAACGACGTCTAGCAGCCGACGCTTGCCGGTGGCCTGAAAGAAGGCGACGCCCGCTTCAATCAGGTGCCCGGCGCAATAAAGCTCGTGGCACTCCGCCAGGTTGCTCCAGCGTTCTTGCGGGGCTTTTGCCGTAAAGTACGTATTGAGATAGCCATCGTCACACTGCGCGGCGGCCACCAGTTCAATCACCTCATCGGCGGTTTTCTCAAGTGCGGGATCGGGCTTCTGGCACAGTGACCAGGCAACCGCTTCCAGCCATTTCGCCACGTCGCTGTCCTGAAAGACCATGCCGTAAAAGTCGCCCGTCTGCTGGCCTGCGGCAATGCGGAAATTTTCAATGGCATGGCTGGGTTCAGCCTCTGGAATACGATCGTTTAACGCATCCCACTGGTAAGGAATAACCACATCGCGAACCAGTTGTTGATACTGTCCGAGGAACGGATCGCTGACCGTCAGTTTATGCAGATCGACTTCCAGTACGTTCATTTCGTGCTCCTTAAGGCTGTAGAGGTCATAGATATTCCTCGCTGACGGGGTATTTTATGGCAGTAATTTTTATTTTCGCGTTATGACCTGATTCATTTTGCCCGGATAGCGGTGAGCGACAAGGCGATAAAAGAGTAAAAAAAGATGACGATTCCGACCCGTATTTAAAAATGTGAGATGGATCGAGTGAAAGGACTATTTTTAGTTAATAATCAAAAGGTAATATGAAATACGGTGCTGAATGAGCGGGAAATGACATATTAATGCTCGAATTATCCATAACATTACCGATTAAAGTCCAAAACGGCGGATTATTTATTTCTCGCGGCATTGGGCGTCATCCTGCCAGGCGTCTGCAATCGTGGGAAATTATATTTGTGGAAAAAGGCTGCCTGAAAATTCAGGAAGAAGAATGTGTTTTCTGTGTCGAAGCCGGGGAAAGCCTGTTGCTTTGGCCGCATCGCCGCCATATTGGCGTTGAGGAGTTTCCCGCCGATCTTAAATTTTACTGGCTCCATTTTGAGGTCAAAGCGCCGGACAGCGACCCGCGCTGGCTGACGCATCTTTCCGTGCCGCAGCATACCCAGGTTGCCGATCCGCAGGCGCTGATTGCGCTTTTTCGCCAGTTTATGAACGAGCAGGAAAAGCACCAGCGCAGCCCGGCGCTGGAGTTCATCGTGCTGCTGATTTTGCAGCAGCTCACCGTTGACGCCCGGCAGAATGAAAACGCCGAGGCCGCTGGCGTGTCGCTGGCCTGGCAAGCGCAGCAGCTGATTCGAACGCACTATCACCTGCCGCTTTCCAGCGCGGTTCTGGCGAAAGAACTGCATTGCAATGTGGATTATCTGGGACGCGTTTATCGGCGGGTATTTCACCTTACGCTAACGGAAGCCATCCACCGCCAGCGGGTGCGCGAGGCGGAAAAGTTGCTGATTAGCGACGCGCGTTCGTTAAAAGAGGTGGCGGAACGGTGCGGTTTTAATGACGTTGGTTACTTTCGCCAGATCTTCCGCAAACACACCGGCCTGACGCCCGCCGCCTGGAAGCGGCGCTACAGTAAGGAACACGTTAATTCTTGAGTATAATCTTTGGCCCTCTGACAAAGCGGTTGCAAACTGAATGCCCGATGGCGCTTTGCTTATCGGGCCTACAAGAACTCATCACAACGTATTGATATTGCAAATCTTGTAGGTCGGATAAGGCGCAGCCGCCATCTGACACAGGCTGTGGCTGCCGGCATTACTGCCCGTAATAGGCATTCGCGCCGTGTTTACGCAGATAGTGTTTATCGAGCAGTTCAGGCTGCATATCCGGTAGCTGCGGGGCCAGCTGGCGCGAGAACAGCCCCATATAGGCGCACTCCTCAAGCACCACGGCGTTGTGGACGGCATCGGCGGCATTTTTACCCCAGGCAAACGGGCCGTGCGAATGAATCAATACCGCCGGGATTTGCGCCGGATCCAGACCGCGCTCTTCAAAGGTTTTAATAATCACCTCGCCGGTCTGATACTCGTACTCGCCGTTAATCTCCTCAACGGTCATCAGTTGGGTACAGGGGATCGCGCCATAGAAATAGTCGGCGTGGGTGGTGCCCCAGGCGGGCAGATCGAGCCCGGCCTGCGACCAGATCGTCGCATGGCGGGAATGGGTATGCACGATCCCACCGATCTGCGGATAGCGGCGATAGAGCGCCAGATGGGTCGCGGTATCGGACGACGGTTTTTTATGGCCTTCAACGACCTTACCGCTGGCGATCTCTACCACCACCATATCGTCGGCGGTCATCACCTCATATTCAACGCCGGAAGGCTTGATGACCATCAGTTTGCGCGTCTCATCGACCGCGCTGACGTTGCCCCAGGTAAAGGTGACCAGCCCGTGCGCCGGGAGGGCCAGGTTGGCCGCCAGCACCTCGGCTTTCAGTTGCTCTAACATGTGAAACCTCCTTCCTGCATCCGTGATTCAATCCAGCGTCGGGCCTGGATAATTTCCAGCACCGGCTCGCTGGCTTTCTCTGTCCACATCTCAATCAGAAATGAACCGCGATAATTCAGCTCATGCAGCGTTTTGAAGATGCCGACAAAATCAACGCATCCTTCGCCAAACGGCACGTCGCGGAACTGGCCGGGGCTATCGCCGGTCACCGGCAGCGTATCTTTCAGATGAATTGCGGCGATACGGTCAATCCCCAGCTTCAGCTCGGCGGTGACGTCGTTCCCCCAGGCGCTGAGGTTGCCGACGTCCGGGTAGACGGTGAACCACGGTGACGAAAGCATCTCGTCCCACTTTTTCCACTTGCTGATGGAGTTCATAAACGCGGTATCCATGATCTCCACTGCCAGCATCACCTGCGCCGCTGCGGCCTGTTCCACCGCCCACGCCAGCCCTTCGGCGAAACGCTGCTGGGTGCCTTCGTCGTGCTCTTCGTAATAGACGTCGTAACCTGCCAGCTGGATGGTGCGGATCCCCAGGTCGCGCGCCAGGCGAATGGCTTTGGTCATGATTTCACGCGCCCGCTCGCGTACCGCTTCGTCGCGGCTGCCAAAAGGGAATCGACGATGGGCGGAGAGGCACATCGACGGGATGGCGACGCCGCTTTCCAGCATCGCGTTCACCAGCGAAGCGCGTTGGGCTGGCGTCCACTCGAGGCGAGAAAGACGTTCGTCGGTTTCGTCCACCGACATCTCGACAAAATCAAAACCGCAGCTTTTTGCCAGCACCAGCCGCTCTGGCCAACTGAGATCTTTCGCCAGTGCTTTCTCGTAAATACCTAATGGATGATTACGCATGCTTTTCTCCCCAAATGGCGTCAATTTGGGCGTGGAATTCGGCGGCGACCTGCGCCGGATGGGCGGCACCTGCCAGCGCGCGTCCGGCGATAAATGCCTTGACGTTAATGTCGCGGAACAGCGGCAGATCCGCTGGGGTAATGCCGCCGGTAATCGATAGTTCAAGGCCGATGTCGGACAACGCCTTCATACGCGCCAGATCCGCTTCGCCCCACTGCTGCCCGCTGGCCTGCGCATCGCGTCCGCGGTGGTAAATCGCCTGGCGAACCCCGACGCGATACCAGTCTCGGGCGTCGTCCAGCGTCCAGTTGCCGAATAGTTCCATTTGAATTTCACCGCCGCAGGATTGCGCGACGGCATGGCCTTTCTCGACGGTCGCGAGCGGCGCGGCACAGATGATAGTCATCCAGTTAGCGCCAGCGCTAAAAGCCTGCTGCGCCAGGGTTTCACCGGCATCGGCCACTTTCCAGTCGGCGACGATGATTTTTTCCGGGCACTGCGCTCGCAGGGCTTTCACCGCGCTAAGGCCTTCGGTTAAACAAAGGATGGTTCCGGCCTCAACGATATCGACATGGTTCTGTAGCAGGGCAACATCGCGCTGCGCGGCCTGAGGTTGGGTATGGTCGAGCGCCAGTTGCAGTAATGGTCGGCTCATAATGCGTGCTCCTTAATACGGGCGTGATAGCCCTGTAGTGCTTCAATCAAATCCTGGTATTGGCGGTATTTGCGCTGGTAGAGGGCGTGTGCGGTCATGTCCGGCAGCAGCGTGCGCACCGGGTGCTGCAGGTCGCGTTGGGCCTCGCGGAAATCGCGATATACGCCGGTGCCGACGCGGGCAGCCAGCGCCGCGCCGAAGCAGCCGGTCTCCTCCACCTGCGGCAGCTCGATGCGTAAACCGCTGATGTCCGCCAGCATCTGCATCCAGACGTCGGAGTGGGCCGGGCCGCCGGTAACGCGCAGGGCGCAAACCTCGGTAAAGCGTTCATGCATGCGGTTGAGGTGGGTCATATGGCTGAAGACCACGCCTTCATAAATCGCCTGCAGCAGGTGCGCGCGGGTGTGCAGCGCCTGCATGCCGTAAAAACCGCAGGTCATCTCCAGTCCGGCATTGCTGCCGTAGAGAAACGGCAGAAAAAAGAGGTCGCTACCGGCTTTCGGCAGGCTGGCGACCGCCTGGTTGATCTCGTCAAAAGAGAGGTCGCCCCACTGGGCGGTAAACCATTCAAGGTTGCCGGAGGAGGTCGGGCTGGCTTCGTGAACGATATACTGCCCGTCATTGACGTAGCGGCCATAGACGTAAGGGTGGGCCTCATGGTCGCGCAGGCCGTGAGCGATGCCGCTGGTGACGGCCCAGGTGCCCATCACCGCATTGAGCGTTGATTCATCCTCAATACCGGCGCAAAGGGCGGTGGAAACCACGTCAAACAGGCCGCCGACGACGGGGGTACCCGCCGCCAGACCGGTGATGGCGGCTGCCTGAGCGGTGATCTCCCCGCATATTTCGGCTGAACCCACCACGGGGGACAGCGCGCTGTCGATTTCACTGATGCCCAGCCACTCGGTCAGACGCGGGTCGTACTGGCCCGTCGCTATGTTGTAGAGGTTGGACTCGGAGATGTTGCTCTCCTCACAGCCTTTCACGCCGGTTAAGCACCAGCGCAGATAGTCATGCGTCATCATTACGCAGCCTATCTGCGCGTAGCGCTGCGGCTCATTCTCTTTTACCCAGCGTAAAAGGGAGACCGGATGCCCGGTCCATAGAGTTTGTCGGGTCAGCGGGTAGAGTTTTTGCGGAACCGCTTCTTTTTGCCAGCGCTGGACAATTTCCATGGCGCGACGGTCGGAAGAGAGTATCGCTTTACCTAATGGCCGATCGCTTTTATCTAACAGGAACAGGCCCTTACCCTGAGCGGAAATACCCAGACCGCGGATTTGTGAGCCGCTCACCCCCGTGTGCGCCAGCAGTTTGCTGATGACCGAGCCGCACTGTTGCCACAGTTCGGTCATATCGCGTTCAACCCAGCCTGGCTGCGGGCTTAAAGCGTGCAGCGGCAGGCGTTGCACCGCTACTTCCCGGCCTGCGCCATCGTACAACCCGGCTTTTAGCCAACTCCCACCACAATCTAACCCCAGCCAGTAATTGCTCATGACTTATTGCACCTCGTCCACGGCTTTCAGGAGGTCAGCGCCCTGCGGGTTGTCTTTCAGGAACATATCGCGCACCTGGCTGCCCAGCGCATCGCTGAAGGCTTTACGGTCGATATCGGTCAGGACTTCAACTCCGGCTGCTTTCATGCCATCGATAATTTTTTGCTGATCTTCGGCGACCAGTTTGCGCTGGTAGTCACCCGCTTCTTTAGCGGAACTCAGCAGTGCCTCCTGGAGCTGCGGGCTTAAAGCGTCGAATTTGGCTTTATTGATCACCAGCAGCAGAGGCGAATAGGCGTGATGAGTGAGGGAGAGGTATTTCTGTACCTCATAGAATTTCGCTGACCACACGACGTTGATAGGGTGTTCCTGGGCATCAATCGTACGGGTTTCGAGGCCGGTATAGACTTCGGAGAACGGCATCGGAATAGGGTTCGCGCCGAAGATTTTAAAGGCCGCGATATTCATTGGGCTGTTGTTAGTGCGGATTTTTAAGCCTTTCAAATCGCCCGGCGTTTTTACCGGCGCGCGGGAGTTGGTGACGTCGCGCCAGCCGTTTTCCCAGTAGGCGAGGACTTTTAACCCTTTTGAATCGAGTGATTTTTTCAGTTCATCGCCGACTTTGCCGTCGAGCGTTTTATGCGCATGCGCGGTATCGCGAAACAGGAAGGGGACATCAAGTAAGTTGAATACAGGGGCCAGGCCGGTGAAATTGTTCGAACCGGACATTTCCATATCAATAGTTCCGCCGCGCACCCCGCTGATCATTGCCTGGGCGTTACCTAATGTGCTGTCAGGAAAGAGTTTTAGCGTTAATTCGCCGTTAGTTTTTTCTTTTAATAATTCGTTAAATTTTTTCGCGGCAATATGTTGGGAGTCAGTTTGCGGTGTTTCATAACCAAAACGTAAAGATTGCGCCGCCAGAGACGACACGCTGAAAACCGTCAGACCAGCTATCAATAATGAACGAGCAATAACGTGTAATTTCATAATATTATCCTTTAATTAATCCATTTAAGCGGTGTGATAATTAGCTCGGGAATAAAAATAAATAAAACCAGCAGCGACATCAGTACGACAACGTAAGGGAATACGCCTCTTACCGCGTCATCAAATTTCAATTTTGCTACCCCGGAAATAACGTTGAGGACGTTGCCAACGGGCGGTGTGATTAATCCAATGGAGCAGTTAATAATGAACATGACGCCGAAATAAATTGGGTCAATATTGGCTTCTTTAACTAATGGCAATAATACAGGGGTAAGAATTAACACCGTTGGCGTTAAATCCATCACCATACCGACGACCATAATTGAGATCATAATGACGATAAATAAGAGTCGCGGAGAGTCGACCAGCGGCTGCAGCAAATCTGACACCATCATGGGTAATTCCGCGATCGTAATCAGCCAGGCGGATACCTGAGCCGCGGCCACCAGAAACATGACGACTGACGTCGTTTTGGCGGCATTGACCAGCACGTGGTAGAGACTGGAAAACGTTAATTCCCGATAGATAACCACGGCGACAAAGAGGGCGTAAAACGCGGCGACCGCCCCTGCCTCCGTTGGCGTGAAAAGTCCGGAACGGAAGCCGCCGATAATAATCACCGGTAGAAACAGCGCCCAGATACCTGAAACCAATGATTGCCAGATTTCACGCGGTGTTGCTTTGAGCTGAGAAGGGAGATTTAATCGCCCGGCCTGCCACCACCAGGTGAGCATAAGCGCCGCGCCCATCATGATGCCCGGTGCGATCCCGGCCATAAACAGCTTGCTGATCGACAAGCCGCTGGAAACGCCGAAGATAATAAAAGGAATCGAGGGTGGAATAATTGGCGCAATGATCCCGCCGGAAGCGATTAACCCAACGGAGCGGTTGATCGGGTAGTTTGCGGAGCGCATCATTGGCACCAGCAGCGCGGCGACCGCAGCGGTATCTGCTACCGCAGAGCCGGAAAGGCTGGCCATAATCATTGCCGCAATAACACCCACGTAGCCCAGGCCGCCGGGCTTATGGCCTACCAGCTTCATCGGCAGGTCGACAATTCGCTTTGACAGGCCGCCCGCGTTCATGATTTCACCGGCCAAAACAAAAAAGGGAATGGCCAGTAGGGAGAAACTGTCCGCGCCGTTAACCAGGGTTTGCGCCATAATCTGCACGTCAAACATATCCAGGTATGCCATCAGAGCAGCGCCGCAAAGCAGCAGCGACCAGGCGATGGGTAAACCTATCGCGATCCCGCCGAGCAGGCAGCAGAGAAATATCACCACGGCCATGATTAGGCTCCTTGCTGTGGTTGTTGAAAGGAATCGTTATGCGTTATTAAGTGATAAAGCCGACGCAGCTCGATTAACGCGATGGCAACGCTTGTGGGCAGACAGGCGATATACATCAGGCCGATCGGTAAACCGAGGATTGGCGAGTGATCGCTCCAGTCCTGCAACGCTTTTTGCAGGCTGCCCCAGCCTAATGCGAGGCATAACAATAAAATCAGCGAATGCGTCAGCAGCGAAAGTCGACGTTGATTCGCTGGCGAAAGTTTTTCCACCACAAAAGTAACCTGAACGTGAGCGTTATCCATAAATGCAACGATGGCGCCAATAAACGTCAGCTATACAAATAGATAACGTGATAGTTCATCTACCGACAAAATACTGCTCTCAAAACCGTAACGTAAAATAACATTAATAAATACAATGCAGGAAAGTACGGCAATTAATACCGCAAGTATGCCCTCAAGTACCCGCTTCATAACGACTCCATCAGGTTATAGAAACTTATTTCTTTCGATGCTGAATAGTGGAACTTAATTTCTTATGTTTGGTTTATATTAGGTCGGCGCAACGTTGAGTTGCAGGCCGAGAATTAAGGTGATGATGTTTAATTCATGTTAGCGGCGTGTGGCCTTTTTCATCATGTTAATACCATCGCGTAATATATTGATGCGGTGATTAATATCGGCGCTGGCATTGATTTCCAACAATTTAATACCGGTAAACTGCAACAGTTCGGGAGCGGCGGAGGTAATGAGTTCTTTAACATGTTTCTCCGTCATCAGACTTTGTGGACAGAAAGGTGCAAACGGAGCATGGAGGTCCTGCCATTCGCCGTATTCTCCATCCAGCGTTGTACCGGAGAACATCAGCGCCCCGAGTTTTCCAGCCTGTTTGGCCTGCTGCGTGTGGATCAGTGGTAGAGAGGTATCCCGCCCTTCAATAGCCGAGCGCGCCCAGTTAATGCAGACGCTTATGTCATAGTCGGCAATAGTTTCCAGTACGTTTACTAACGGTAAGAATCCTTTGCGCGGTGCGGGGCCGGTCATCGCGTCGCAGTGTTCAAGCACCAGGTCGCAGGACCAGTCCCAGTTGGCAATCTCTTTTAATGAGCGCGCAAAGGCGTCGGTTGCCTGCGCCACGTTCGGATTGCCCGCCAGAGGAGCGGCATGAAGCTCAAGGGCTATGACTTTGCCGGGGGGTTTCGCATTGAGTTTATTTATCTTCTGATAAAGATGACGGTAGTATTCCACGCAGGCTTTACGCTGTTCCTCGTCACTGGACGCTAATCCAAAACCGCCGTTTTCGCTACGGCGGCGCATGGTTTCCATTATCGCGGTGACCACGATTTGCCAGTTTCCCGGTGTATGGCGCAATAACCACTCGTCGCCGAGCGGGTGAAGATGTTCAAGACAAGGCTGCTCCAGCCCCCGGATATCCGGAGTATCAGAGAGTTGCCGCCAGAATTCCGTCTCTTCCTCTTCACTCTTCTGGTGAAATGAGGGTGCACAAGGGTACGCACCGATAATATAACCGGTATTATTTTTCATTTTGTGCTCCAGTAAACTCTATTTTATAAAACGTCTATGGCGACTTTTACGACTATTTTCCGTATCGGCGTAGCAATGCTTTTATTACAACCGGGACGATGAACATCCTGCGGGAAAAACAGGGCATAACTTCCCGGTATCATTTCAATGAATGATTCATGTTCACTGTCGTGATAAAAAATAATATCGCGCTGTTCTAATAATGACTCGCTGATTTGATTATTACCGGTATCAATGGCAACCCCAATTGTCTCTTCGCCCCATGCCAGAAACTGAATATCCAGATAGCGGCGATGGACTTCCGGACGATTTTCAGCAGCATCGCGGGTGGTCATATCGATAATCTGCGCGAAGATATTTTTGCCGTCGATTTCCACTACGCCAGGTTCCAGCGTGCGAAAGTCCGTATTGCGCAGGAAATCGAGCGCCTGCTCTATGGCCGACGGTAGCCGGCACGGATTAGGCTGCGCAATATGTCCAAAAATCATGATGTGGCTCCTTACAGCGCCTGAATTTTGGCCCAGACGCTGTCGTCAATGGTGATACCGTGACGGCGGTTGTCATCCAGCAATTTGGTAAATTCGTGGCCGGGCAGCCGAATCGCGACGTTGTCGTCGGCGCGTTCAGCAGTGGTGATGAAATCCATAATCCGCTGCAGTTTGGCATCGCGGGTTGCGCCATCGATCAGCTTATCCACTTCTATGGCGATGAAAATCTGTGAGACGCCATACTCATCGCTGTTTTCCTGGGTCACTTCGGCAACGGAAGAACCGTTAGAAAGCAGGGTGGCAATCATGTCCAGCACAATCGACAGACCAGATCCTTTCCAGTAACCCATTGGTAAAATGCGGCGATTTTTCTCGATAACGCCCGGTTCTTTGGTCAACTGACCGTTATCGTCGAAACCGCCATCCACCGGCAGTTCGCGGCCCGCCAGACGGTTAACTTCTAACATTCCGTAGGAGAACATCGACATCGACATATCCACCATCGTGATCGGCGTAGACGGGATGGCGACGATCAGCGGATTGGTACCGATACGGCACTCTTTCGCCCCCCACGGCGGCATGACGGCGATGGAGTTGGTCCAGCAAATGCCGATATAGCCTTTTTCCGCCGCCTGCCAGCCGTAGCTGCCGCCGCGCATCCAGTGGTTAGCATTACGTAACGCCACCAGGCCAATACCATGATCGGAAGCCAGCTCGATGGCCCGGTCCATCATCTTTTTCGCCGTCAGGTTGCCGATAGCGCGCTGAGCATCCCACTGTTCGATGGCGCCGAGGCTGGTAACCCGCTGCGGTTTAGCATCAGGAATAATGTCGCCGTTATCCAGTTGCTGGATGAAGCGAGGAAAGCGGTTCACGCCGTGGGAATAGACACCGGACTCGGTGGTGCGAGCGAACATTTCCGCGCACTCGTCGGCGGTATCTTCCGCAATATTCCGCGACCGCAAGACGCGGTAGAAGGCCCCTTTTAACTCTTCGAAAGTTACTTTCATCCCTGTTCTCCTGGTCGATTGTTAGAAATTTTAGTATGTTTTTTTGTCGATAAATTTCATAATTCGAAATCTAGTTCCAAATATATAGATCAAAAATTGACATAGCAACGCCAGAGAAGGTTTTTAAAAACGATTAAAATCATCGGGTTATGTTTTTTATGCTGATATCGTGAACTGCAACACACTTTGAGCTACCATCTGATCGCCCAAGAAAGGAGAGAGTTTTCTGATGAGCCAGAACAACGATAAAGAGAAGCCTGCGGGGAGTCAGAGCCTGTTTCGTGGCCTGATGTTGATAGAAATTTTGAGTAACTACCCGAACGGTTGCCCACTGGCGCACCTGTCGGAGCTGGCGGGGTTGAACAAGAGTACCGTCCATCGTTTGTTGCAGGGGCTTCAATCCTGCGGATACGTGACGCCAGCGCCGGCGGCCGGAAGCTACCGTCTGACGACAAAGTTTATTGCCGTCGGCCAAAAAGCCCTGTCATCGCTGAATATCATCCACGTTGCGGCACCGCACCTTGAGGCGCTCAACCTGGCCACCGGCGAGACGGTGAATTTTTCCAGCCGTGAAGATGATCACGCTATCCTGATTTATAAGCTGGAACCGACCACCGGTATGCTGCGCACGCGTGCTTACATTGGCCAGCATATGCCGCTGTACTGCTCGGCGATGGGGAAAATTTATATGGCGTTTGGTCAGCCGGATTATGTGGCGTCTTACTGGGAAAGCCATAAAGATCAGATCCAGCCGCTGACTCGTAATACCATTACCGATTTACCAGCAATGTACGATGAGCTGGCGCAAATTCGTGAAACCAGCATGGCGATGGATCGCGAAGAAAATGAACTGGGCGTTTCCTGTATTGCTGTGCCTGTGTTTGATATTCACCATCGAGTGCCTTACGCCATTTCTATTTCACTGTCGACGTCACGGCTAAAACAGATCGGCGAGAAAAATCTGCTCAAACCGTTGCGTGAAACCGCACAGGCTATCTCTAATGAGCTGGGATTTACCGTTCGCGAATAAGACAGCTCGCCAGGTTTTATCAGGCATCTGACAAAATTTGTCCGTTTGCGTAGTGGGATCAAAGCGGCGGGGAATGGCTCTCTGGCATTCTGGCGTTTTAACGCAGGGGGAGAACAATGAACCGGTTTATTATGGCGGATGCGTCGGCGTGTATCGGGTGTCGTACCTGCGAGGTCGCCTGCGTGGTGTCGCATCAGGAGCAGCAGAATAGCGCGGCGGTGACGACGGCGGACTTTGTGCCGCGTATCCGGGTGATAAAAGAGGATTGCTTCACCACGGCCACGGTCTGCCATCAGTGTGAGGACGCGCCGTGCGCGAATGTCTGTCCGGTACAGGCGATTCGCCGTGATCGGGGGCATATCTTCGTGACGTCATCGCGCTGCATTGGTTGTAAAAGCTGTATGCTGGCTTGCCCGTTTGGCGCGATGACTGTGGTGGCGTCCGCGTCAGGCGCGCAGGCGATTAAATGCGATCTTTGCTGGCATCGGGAAGCGGGGCCGGCGTGCGTGGAAGCCTGCCCGACCAGTGCGTTACAGTGCGTTGACGCAGCACACGTGCAGCGCCAGCGCCTCTATTCTCAACCTTTCTGAACGTCGTTCCGGCCTGCATGATGGCCGGAATAACCGTCAGCCTTCACGCCAGGCGCGTTCTATCTCTTCTGCAAGAATTTTTACGCCCGCCTCGATTTTGTCCGGTTCAGGCACGTAGTTCATCCGCATACACTGGTGTGTGTGCGGCCAGGGTTTATCCAGTCCGGGAAAGAAATAGTGGCCTGGCACCATCAGCACGCCGCGCGCTTTCAAGCGTTGATAGAGTAGCTCGGTGGTAATCGGCAGATCTTTAAACCACAGCCACAAAAATATTGCGCCTTCCGGTTTATGAATCAGGCAGCGTTCTTCGGATAAATAGCGACGAATGATCGCGATCGTCTGTTGAACGCGCTGATAGTAGAAAGGTTTGATAACCGTTTCCGACAGCCGCAGCAGATCGTTACGCTTAATCATTTCGCACATCATCGCCGGGCCCATGCCCCCGGGCGCAAGGCTGATGATGCCGTTCATGTTGGCAATGGCGGTAATCGTCTTATCATTGGCGATGATAATCCCGCAGCGGGAACCGGGCAGCCCCAGCTTCGAGAGGCTCATGCATAGGATAATATTGGGGTTCCACAGCGGGCGCGCCTCGCTAAAGATAATGCCCGGAAACGGTACACCGTAAGCGTTATCAATCACCAGTGGGATGTTGTGCTGATTCGCCAGTCTGTCCAGCTTCATCAGCTCTTCGTCGGTGATAACGTTACCGGTTGGGTTGGTCGGGCGCGAGACGCAAATCATCCCCGTTTCTTCGCCGATGTGCAGATGCTCAAAATCGACGTGATACTTAAACTGGCCTTCCGGCAGCAGCTCAATATTCGGGCGCGCCGAAACGAAGAGGTCGTCTTCCAGACCGGAATCTGCATAGCCGATGTATTCCGGCGCAAGCGGGAATAGTACCTTTTTCGTACTGCCGTCGGCGCGACGTCCGGCGAAGAGATTAAATAAGTAGAAAAACGCGCTCTGACTGCCATTTGTCAGCGCAATATTCTGTGGTTCGATATCCCATCCCAGCGTTTCACGTAGCAGTACGGCCAGTGCATTCAGTAGCGCCGTTTTTCCCTGGGGACCGTCATAATTACAAAGCGCATCAGCGGCTTTGCCGCTTTCTACCATCTCTGTCAGTAGCGTCTGGAAATAATCCTGCATTGCAGGGATGTGTGCCGGGTTACCGCCGCCAAGCATGATGGCGCCTGGCGTGCGTAAGCCGTCGTTGAGATCCTCCATCAGGCGGGTAATGCCTGAATGGCGGGTAAATTTATCGCCGAAAAGTGAAAATGTCATAACGGGTGATCTATCGAACTGTCTGTCAAAGTGGATAACCATAACGCTACAAATGGCGGGGCGCAAATGGGGGTCAGGCGGTGGTGTTGATGTTTTATGCTACAAATTTTTATCAGGTTAGTTTTTTATTTTGAAGGGGCTACCGGTACGCAAGGGAACCGGTAGCGCCACGATTAGCGGCGGCCCGCCCAGACGACCATCACCGTATCGTCGCCGTACTGGCGTACAAAACCGTACCCGTGTTTTAGCGTCAGCGTGGTTTGTTGGCCTGCGCCGATGGCGGGATGTCTGGCGCGGAACTGGCTAATACGCTGCCAGTGCGCGACGGCTGCGGCTGACTTTCCGCTCACGTCCTGCCAGTTCATATCTGAACGGGTGCCTTGCAGCGGGTCGGAGCCGGTGGGGCCGAAGGGACGAGCGGATTCATCGCCGTAAAAGATCTGCACCGCGCCCGGTGAAAGCAGCAGCAGTTCCGCCGCCTTATCACCGCCCTCACGGAAAAGGCGCGTATCATGCGAGGAGAGGTAACTTAATACGTTGAAATCCTGCATTTTATCCGCCATCTGCTGCCAGACTGGCCCCATTTCCGCCAGGCAATCGACCGCTTTCGCCGCCTGCTCCTGATAATCAAAATTGATCATCGCGTCGAAACCATAGCGATAATAATCACTTTTCATGACGCCGTGGCCCCACGCTTCGCCAGTCATCCAGAACGGGCTATCATCCAGCGCTTTGTCCGGATTGGCCTGCTTCCATTCATGTAACGCCGCGCTGGCCTGGGTTTTTAGCTGTTGCCAGGCAGGAAGCTCAACGTTTTTGGCGGTATCGACCCGGAACCCGTCAATGCCGTAATCATGCACCCACTGGCTTAACCAGTGAGTCAGATAATCCCGTGGCGTATAGCCTTCAATGAACTTTGCTTTAGTATCGGGTTTGTTGGCATAGAACGCGGGTAGACCGGAAGGCGTGGTAGATTCCGTTTTTATATCCGGCAGGAAGGCCAGCGACAGGGTTAAATCGTCAAATCCCGGACTGTCGTAGTCGCCAATATCGGTACGAATCCACTTTTTCCCCCACCATTTTTCCCAGGCGGCGCTGTCGCTGAAGTTGATGTAGTCGTTAAAGCTGTGCCAGCTTTGTCCGGCGGTGGGTCGCCAGTTTGTCCAGCGATCGCCGAGAATTTTTTGCCGTTCCGCGCCGGATAAATAGAGCGCGCCGAACTGATACTCCTGCATATCCGCCAGCGTGGCGTAACCGGCATGATTCATTACTACGTCAAATAAAATACGGATGCCGCGCTGGTGCGCGCCGTCGACCAGCGCGCGGAGATCGGCTTCGCTGCCCATGTTGGCATCCAGTGTCGTCCAGTCCTGAGTGTAATAGCCGTGATAGGCGTAATGAGGAAAATCGCCTTTTGTCCCGCCGCCGACCCAGCCGTGGATCTGTTCAAACGGCGAGCTTATCCACAAGGCGTTCACGCCTAATTGCTGTAGATAGTCCAGTTGACTCGTCAACCCACGCAAATCGCCGCCGTGGAAAGTGCCAATCTCTTGCATACCATCCTTATGGCGACCATAGCTGTGGTCATTGGTTGGATCGCCATTGCGAAAGCGATCCGTAAGCACAAAATAAACGGTGGCGTTGCGCCAGTTAAAAGGCGCCGACGCATGGGTTTCCGCGCGTTCCAGCAATAAAAGCCCGTGGCTGTCGGCAGGTTGCAGCGTGATTTGCCCGTTTTGGACGGTATCGGTTTGACCACTGTAATAATCGCGCACTACCGTCCCTTCCGGAAAGGTCTGGCGAACATCCAGCGTGAGCGGCGAACCATCCCAGACGGGACACTGGTAGGCGAGCTGCGCGGTGCGTTTAGGTTCAGTTTTTATCGATAACAACAGGGTCGGCGTACCGGAGCGGGTATCTACCGTTATCGTATAGTCGCCATCTTTAAACAAACGCCATTGCGGCGGCGCGCCTTCGCAGGGTTTTAACGACAACATCTGGTTGAGTTTTATGGCGCCGGAGGGCTGCCAGCACTGCTGGTCAATATGGAGCGTTAACGCGCGTGTACCTTTTGTTAATGCAGCATGGCTGGTAAAGCGCCCGGTTTCCTGCGTTGAGAACGTCGGAAAACCGGGTGAGGTCCATGATGAGGCGATCGCGATACCGGGTATCAGCGTCAGAGCGAAGGCGGCAAGTTTCATCACGCTATCCTTTGTGGGCAATATTCATCAGCTTGCCTGGTTTTTAGGCGAATGAACTCCTCCTCAGCAGAGAGTCGCGCAGGAGGAGACGCGAGGGTGAGCGACGAGGCGCAAAAAAACGCCTCTATTTGCGATAAGCACCACATTTTATTGGCATTATTGCTGCCTGTTATCGTTAATACTTGACATAGTTTCGGATTAAGACTATTCCCTGAGGTGCTTTTTAAGCCTATTTTTGCTAGAATTTGGGGTTCAAACCTCAACTTCGTGAAAAATAAAAGGTGTTGGAATGTATCAATCCGACCAGGAGACCTAATGATATTGACTCCCATGCGACGATATGGGGCGATGATTCTTATGTTACTCACCATCGCATTTTCGGGTGAGGTGCTGGCAAAGACGCACGCAACACAAACGAGTCAAAAGTCCCACATAACTGAGACAAGTTATAAACAGGTTAGCAGTAAACAAGAGTATTCTCGCAATAGTGCAAAGAGCAGTTCACTTCCTGATTTGCGAAAATACCCTTCCGGAACCCCCAGAAAAAAAGCGTTTCTCCGGACCGTTATGCCTTACATCACCAGCCAAAATGCCGCGATTACCGCGGACCGTAATTGGCTGATCTCAAAACAGTACCAGAACCGCTGGTCGCCGTCTGAACGCGCGCGTATGAAAGATATCGCGAAGCGCTATAAAGTGAGCTGGTCCGGCAACACGCGTCGTATTCCGTGGAATACGTTGCTGGAGCGCGTCGACATTATCCCAACCAGCATGGTGGCGACGATGGCGGCGGCGGAAAGCGGCTGGGGAACCTCTAAACTGGCGCGTAGCAACAATAACCTGTTCGGCATGAAGTGCACGAAAGGGCGTTGTACCAATACGCCGGGTAAGGTGAAAGGTTACTCGCAATTCGCGTCGGTTGAGGAGTCGGTGAGCGCGTATGTCGCCAACCTGAACACGCATCCGGCTTATTCCTCTTTCCGCAAGTCGCGCGCCCAACTGCGTAAGGCGGATCAGGAAGTCACCGCCACGGCGATGATTCATAAGCTGAAGGGTTACTCTACCCAGGGGTCGCGCTATAACAACTACTTGTTCGCGATGTACCAGGACAACCAGCGTCTGATCGCCGCGCATATGTAATTCTGTGTGCCGGATGGCGCTACGCTATCCGGCTTACAAGGCATCTGTAGGCTGGATAAACTACAACAACGCTTCACTATGCTGGTCGCGATACTCCTTCGGCGTAGTGACGTACTCCTTTTTAAACACCGAATAGAAATATTGCAGCGACGGGTAGCCGCACATTTGCGAAATTTCGTTTATCGCCAACGTGGTAGAAATCAACAAACTACGCGCTTTTTCCAGCTTTTCGGCGTGGATCAGCGCATGTATCGTCTCGCCAACTTCTTCCTTAAAACGTTTTTCCAGGTTTGAACGTGAAATCCCAACCGCGTCCAGCACCTGCTCGACTTTAATGCCCTTACAGGCATGGTTACGAATAAAGTGCATCGCCTGGATAACCGCCGGATCGGTCAGGGAGCGATAGTCTGTCGAGCGGCGCGCAATGACGCGCACCGGCGGCACCAGAATGCGCTGTAAAGGCATCTCTTCACGCGCCAGCAAACGGTGCAGCAGCTTCGCCGCCTGATAGCCCATTTGCCGCGCCCCCTGCGCGACGGAGGAAAGCGCGACGCGCGACAGATAACGGGTTAACTCTTCGTTATCAATACCGATAACGCAAAGTTTTTCCGGCACCGGAATATGCAGGTGTTCGCAGGCCTGCAATACGTGACGGGCGCGGGCATCCGTTACGGCAATGATGCCGGTTTGCGGCGGCAGCGTCTGAAGCCAGTCGGCGAGGCGATTTTGCGCGTGCTGCCAGTTTTCCGGCGCGGTTTCCAGCCCCTGATAGACTACGCCGCGGTATTTTTCCTCGGCGACCAGCTGGCGAAAGGCGTATTCCCGTTCCGCCGCCCAATGTTTGCGGCTGGAGTCGGGCAAACCGTAAAACGCGAAGCGGTTAACGCCTTTTTCTTTTAAATGCAGGAAAGCGCTTTCAACGAGTGCATGATTATCGGTGGCGATGTAATGAACGGCGGGATAATTTTCAGCAAGATGGTAAGAACCGCCGACCCCGACAATGGGTACGTCGACATCGGCTAATAATTGCGCGATATCGTCATCATCGTAATCGGCAATAACGCCGTCGCCTAACCACTCTTTAATGTTATCGATACGGGCACGGAAATCTTCCTCAATAAATATATCCCATTCGGATTGCGAGGCTTGTAAATATTCACCCACCCCCTCCACTACCTGACGGTCATAGGCTTTATTCGCGTTAAATAACAGAGTGATGCGGTGACGTTTATCAAACATGAGGATATATCCTGCAAAAGTGAACCTGGACTCATGGATACTATCAAAACGGCTGACATAACGGTCTGGCGAATGATGACAAATTATTTTGCGCCTGAAACGTTATGCGAAATTCATCACAGCAAACGGCGGATGACAATTGTC
This sequence comes from Salmonella sp. 32070601201500089SM, assembly GCF_017573605.1. Classification (NCBI taxonomy): domain Bacteria; kingdom Pseudomonadati; phylum Pseudomonadota; class Gammaproteobacteria; order Enterobacterales; family Enterobacteriaceae; genus Salmonella; species Salmonella sp. 32070601201500089SM. Next base: position 9,369 of record NZ_JAGETK010000010.1, on the reverse strand, counting down.
ATTTCTTATCTATATATTACGGTTTTTTGTTTATTTGCCAGGATTCGATCGCGATCGCTTTTTTCTTCTGTGGTTTTCAGCGTTTTTTTGAGAGCCAGAGCACATTTGGGGATTCTCTTAATAGCGGTGTGAAATAACGTAATTGAGCAATAAATCAGGAAATTCCAGTATGACGTTATGTCGTTTACTTGCCGTCTTATCTGATTATGGAGCTCACTATGCAGGCTTATTTTGACCAACTCGATCGTGTTCGCTATGAAGGCCCTCAATCGACTAACCCGCTGGCATTTCGTCATTACAATCCCGACGAGCTGGTTTTAGGTAAACGTATGGAAGATCACCTGCGTTTCGCGGCCTGTTACTGGCATACCTTCTGCTGGAACGGCGCGGATATGTTTGGTGTAGGCGCGTTTAATCGTCCGTGGCAGCAACCGGGCGAAGCGCTGGAGCTGGCGAAACGCAAAGCGGACGTGGCGTTTGAATTTTTCCACAAACTGAATGTGCCTTTTTATTGCTTCCATGACGTGGATGTGTCGCCGGAAGGCGCGTCGTTGAAAGAATATAAAAACAACTTCGCGCAGATGGTGGATGTGCTGGCGGCGAAACAGGAGCAGAGCGGCGTAAAACTGCTGTGGGGAACGGCGAACTGCTTTACCAACCCGCGCTATGGCGCAGGCGCCGCCACTAACCCGGACCCGGAAGTCTTTAGCTGGGCAGCGACGCAAGTGGTTACGGCAATGAACGCCACGCATAAACTGGGCGGCGAAAATTACGTCCTGTGGGGCGGGCGCGAAGGTTATGAAACGTTGCTGAATACCGATCTGCGCCAGGAACGCGAACAGATTGGCCGCTTTATGCAAATGGTGGTCGAGCACAAACATAAAATGGGCTTCCAGGGCACGCTGCTGATTGAACCGAAACCGCAGGAACCGACAAAACATCAGTATGATTATGACGTTGCAACGGTCTATGGCTTCCTCAAACAGTTCGGCCTGGAAAAAGAGATCAAAGTGAACATTGAGGCGAACCACGCGACGCTGGCGGGCCATTCGTTCCACCATGAAATCGCGACCGCTATCGCGCTGGGTATTTTTGGCTCCGTTGATGCCAACCGCGGTGATGCGCAACTGGGCTGGGATACCGATCAGTTCCCGATTAGCGTTGAAGAGAACGCGCTGGTGATGTACGAAATCCTGAAAGCGGGCGGATTCACGACGGGCGGTCTCAACTTCGACGCCAAAGTTCGTCGCCAGAGCACCGATAAATACGATCTGTTCTACGGTCATATCGGCGCGATGGATACGATGGCGTTGTCGCTGAAAATCGCCGCGCGAATGGTTGAAGACGGCGAGCTGGATAAACGCGTGGCGAAGCGCTATGCCGGCTGGAATGGCGAGCTGGGTCAGCAGATTCTGAAAGGACAACTCTCCTTAGGCGAACTGGCGCAGTATGCGGAGCAGCATAATCTGGCGCCAGTACATCAAAGCGGTCATCAGGAGCTGTTAGAAAATCTGGTTAACCGTTATCTGTTTGATAAATAACCCTATCTACCGGGCGACTCCGCGTTAGCCCGGCCTGTAGTTGTGATTAGCCCGGTAAGCGTAGCGCTGCCGGGCGCTTTCAGTAAAGGAACCCACAATATGTATATCGGGATCGATCTTGGTACATCGGGTGTAAAAGCTATCCTGTTGAATGAGCAGGGCGATGTGCTGGCTACGCATACTGAAAAACTGACCGTATCGCGTCCGCATCCCTTATGGTCGGAACAGGAACCAGAGCAGTGGTGGCAGGCGACGGATCGTGCGGTTAAAGGTTTAGGTCGGCAACAGTCGTTAAGCGGCGTCCGGGCGTTGGGCATCGCCGGACAAATGCATGGCGCGACATTGCTTGATAGCCGTCAGCAGGTTCTGCGACCAGCGATTTTATGGAATGACGGACGCTGTAGCGAAGAGTGCGCCTGGCTGGAAAAACAGGTGCCACAGTCGCGAGCGATAACCGGTAATCTGATGATGCCCGGTTTTACCGCGCCCAAATTAGTTTGGGTGCAGCGCCACGAACCGGATATTTTCTACCAGATAGACAAGGTTCTGCTGCCGAAAGATTTTCTGCGGCTGCGAATGACAGGCGTCTTTGCCAGCGATATGTCGGATGCGGCGGGAACGATGTGGCTGGACGTGAAAAAGCGCGACTGGAGCGACGTTATGCTCAACGCCTGTCATTTAACCCGACAGCAGATGCCAGCGTTATTTGAAGGTAGTGACATTACCGGAACGTTGCTGCCGGAGGTGGCCAGCGCATGGGGAATGCCAGCAGTACCTGTGGTGGCGGGCGGCGGCGACAATGCGGCTGGCGCGGTCGGCGTAGGAATGATCGATGCCGGACAGGCGATGCTCTCACTCGGAACATCGGGCGTCTATTTTGCCGTCAGCGACGGCTTTCTGAGTAAACCGGAGAGCGCAGTACACAGTTTTTGCCATGCGCTGCCGGAACGCTGGCATTTAATGTCTGTGATGTTGAGCGCCGCCTCTTGTCTGGACTGGGCGGCTAAACTCACCGGGCAGGAGAACGTCCCGGCGCTGATTGCCGCCGCACAGCAGGCGGATGAGCATGCCGATTCGATCTGGTTTTTGCCGTACCTGTCCGGCGAGCGCACGCCGCACAATAATCCGCAGGCAAAAGGCGTTTTCTTTGGTTTAACCCATCAGCATGGCCCGGCGGAACTGGCGCGGGCGGTACTGGAGGGCGTGGGATATGCTCTGGCGGACGGTATGGATGTGGTTCACGCCTGCGGCGTCAAACCCGCCAGCGTGACGCTTATCGGCGGCGGGGCGCGCAGCGAATACTGGCGTCAGATGCTATCTGATATTAGCGGGCTACAGCTTGATTATCGTACTGGCGGCGATGTAGGGCCAGCGCTGGGCGCGGCGCGTCTGGCGCAAATTGCGGTGAATAAACAGACCCCGCTCGCCGATGTATTGCCGCAGTTGCCGCTGGAGCAGGCGCATTATCCTGATGCGCAGCGTCATGCGGTTTATCAACAACGTCGTGAAACCTTCCGTCGACTCTATCAGCAGCTGTTGCCGTTGATGTCATAAGTCAGAATGCCTTTCGGTTTTGGCTGAAAGGCATTTCCCGTAAATATTGATTCTATTGAATTATATCGAAGTAAGTATGTGTGTTTTCTGATTTTTATATTATTGCTGGGCAGGCGCCTTTTTCATCGCTATTTCTTCGCTTAATGTGTCTAACACAACCACAAGGAGAGTGAGATGGACGATCACGTTGCGCGCAGGAAACGGATATTCGGCCTGGGAATGTTAGTTGTCGGTGCAGTGGTATACCTGGTGGGACTGTGGCCAAGCTGTCATACATTAAGCGAAAAGGGATATTTTTTTGCGGCAATCGTCATGTGTGGTTTTCCAGTCTTAATTCGCCAGGAACACACGGGAAATGGCCGCTTGCTTTCTCGTTGCAAATCTTTGCTGTTGCTTGGCATCGGCATGGTCGCGGTCGGCGTATTTAACCTGGCGCTGGCGGGCGCGCTGAAAATACTGTGTCTGGTGGCGCTGGGGGTCAGTATATATGGAACCGATCTTTACGCTTCCTACAGTGATGATGAATGATGGCCGGAGCCATCATTGTCGTTTAGCTAACCCATTTCCGTTTATCAATACGCTGTAACAGCATGGAAAGTAGCAGGCTTCCTGTCACCGTCGCGGCAAAAACCCACACGATGTCTAACGGCGGCCAACGTTTTAACTCCAGACCATTAGTACGTAGCGCATGGATAATCAGCGCGTGGAAACCATAAATACCCAGCGAGTGGCGGGAGATAAGCCCCAGTCCAGGTAACGTCCGCGCATTCAGCTTATTTTTAACTACCGTGAACAGTGAGACGGCGCAAATAAACACCATGGGACCGCAATACAGATACCAGGTATCGGCAAAATTTCCGCGCCAGCGTAATTCATGCAATGTGCCGCGAGAAATAACAAATACCGCGATGATGAACAGGGCAGCGCAGATAAGCGTCAGCGATGGCTTTTGCGTCTCCATCATGCCAATGGCGCGGCCCAGGATACCGTAGAGAATGTAGTAGAACGTGTCGCCGTTGATATACAGATTGATGGGCAACCATTCAACGCCGCCAGTTTTTTGCGGCACAGTATTTGGGTTAGCAATAATACCAATGATCACCATCAGCATCAGGAGCATTTTGCCGCTCACGTTTTTTACCTGGATTAATGGCGATACCAGGTAGATCACCGCAATCGCAAAGAAAAACCACAGGTGGTAAAACACGGGTTTTTGCAGCACATTTTTTAGCGAAAGCTCGACGTTGATCGAAGTAAAAAGTGAAATGTAAGCCAGGGCGACAACGCTGTAAAAGATAAGGCACAGGGCGATACGTAAAAAATGCCGCGGTTGCGCGCAGCGCTCGCCAAAAAAAAGATAGCCTGAAATCATAAAAAACAGGGGAACGCTAACGCGCGAAGCCGAATTCAGGACATTCGCAATATCCCAGTTTAGCGGGCTGACGCTGTGGGCGTTGGTGATGTACCACGTTGTAGTATGGATCATCACTACCATTAAACAGGCGATCCCTCGCAGGTTATCAATCCAGTTAATTTTAGGCTGCATCAGTTCCTCAGCTTCCGTTTCAATAGAGTTCCAGCGCGGTGGATCACTGGAAAAATCCGACTTTCTACGCTACATCTTGTGATGGCGTAAGGAGATTCGCACAATGTGTCTGCTACCCACAAACCTTAATAATAAGACTGACCAGCAAACCAGACGGTAATAAAAATGATAATGAAGTATTTCTGTTCTGTGATGATAGCCATCGCTCTGGTGGGATGCACAGCGACACCGCCACCGACGCAAAAAGCCCAGCAGAGTAAAGTGAGCCCAACACGCACGCTGGATATGGAAGCATTGTGTAAAGCTCAGGCGGCGCAGCGTTACAATACTGGCGCACAGAAAATTGCTGTTACCGGTTTCGAACAGTTTCAGGGGAGCTATGAGATGCGGGGTAATACCTTCCGTAAAGAGAGTTTTGTCTGCTCTTTTGATGCAGATGGGCAGTTTTTACATCTTTCTATGCGGTAAAAGCCGCGCCTGGTGAGGTGTGATGCCGCGAAATCCGGCAATTTTCGCTAAACAAACCGGTTTCATACTGTATATCTCGCATCCAGCGGGTATACTGGCTCCTTCCTTTAAATCCACACGTATCCAGCACGAAATAATATGCAAAAGTTTGATACCAGGACCTTCCAGGGCTTGATCCTGACCTTACAGGATTACTGGGCTCGCCAGGGCTGCACCATTGTTCAACCATTGGACATGGAAGTCGGCGCGGGAACTTCTCATCCAATGACCTGCCTGCGCGCGCTGGGGCCAGAGCCGATGGCGACTGCCTATGTGCAGCCTTCTCGTCGTCCGACCGATGGCCGCTACGGCGAAAACCCGAACCGCTTACAGCACTACTATCAGTTCCAGGTAGTGATTAAGCCGTCTCCGGACAACATTCAGGAGCTGTACCTCGGTTCTCTGAAAGAGCTGGGTATGGACCCGACCATTCACGACATCCGTTTCGTGGAAGATAACTGGGAAAACCCGACTCTGGGCGCCTGGGGACTCGGCTGGGAAGTGTGGCTGAATGGCATGGAAGTGACGCAGTTCACCTACTTCCAGCAGGTCGGCGGCCTGGAGTGCAAGCCGGTGACCGGTGAAATCACCTACGGTCTGGAACGTCTGGCGATGTATATCCAGGGCGTGGACAGCGTTTACGACCTGGTCTGGAGCGATGGCCCGCTGGGTAAAACCACCTACGGCGACGTGTTCCATCAAAACGAAGTGGAGCAGTCCACCTATAACTTTGAATACGCCGATGTGGATTTCTTATTCACCTGCTTCGAGCAGTATGAAAAAGAAGCCCAGCAGCTGCTGGCGCTGGAAAACCCGCTGCCGTTGCCGGCCTACGAGCGTATTCTGAAAGCCGCCCATAGCTTCAACCTGCTGGATGCGCGTAAAGCTATCTCCGTCACCGAACGTCAGCGCTACATTTTGCGTATTCGCACCCTGACCAAAGCAGTGGCAGAGGCTTATTATGCTTCCCGTGAAGCCCTCGGCTTCCCGATGTGCAACAAAGACAAGTAAGAGGCGGCCATGTCTGAGAAAACTTTTCTGGTGGAAATCGGCACTGAAGAGCTGCCACCAAAAGCACTGCGCAGTTTGGCTGAGTCCTTTGCTGCGAACTTCACTGCGGAGCTGGATAACGCCGGCCTCGCGCACGGTAACGTTGAATGGTTTGCCGCCCCGCGCCGTCTGGCGCTGAAAGTGGCGAATCTTGCTGAATCTCAGCCCGATCGCGAAGTCGAAAAACGTGGTCCGTCGATTGCTCAGGCGTTTGACGCCGAAGACAAACCGAGCAAAGCGGCAGAAGGCTGGGCGCGCGGCTGCGGGATCACCGTTGATCAGGCCGAGCGTCTGAAGACCGACAAAGGCGAATGGCTGCTGTATCGTGCCCACGTGAAGGGCGAAAGTACCGAAGCGCTGGTGCCGAACATGGTAGCCACCTCGCTGGCGAAACTACCGATCCCGAAACTGATGCGCTGGGGCGCGTCTGACGTACACTTCGTGCGTCCGGTGCACACCGTGACCCTGCTGTTGGGCGATAAGGTCATTCCGGCGACTATTCTGGGTATTCAGTCTGACCGCGTCATTCGCGGCCACCGCTTTATGGGTGAGCCGGAGTTTACTATCGACAATGCTGACCAGTACCCGCAAATTCTGCTGGAGCGCGGTAAAGTCATTGCCGACTACGAAGCGCGTAAAGCCAAAATCAAAGCGGACGCTGAAGAAGCAGCACGTAAGATTGGCGGTAATGCCGACCTGAGCGAAAGCCTGCTGGAAGAAGTAGCTTCGCTGGTGGAATGGCCGGTGGTATTGACGGCGAAATTCGAAGAGAAATTCCTCGCCGTGCCTGCCGAAGCGCTGGTGTACACCATGAAGGGCGACCAGAAGTATTTCCCGGTTTATGACAACGCGGGCAAGCTGCTGCCGAACTTTATCTTCGTCGCCAACATCGAGTCGAAAGATCCGACCCAGATTATCTCCGGTAACGAGAAAGTGGTGCGTCCGCGTCTGGCAGATGCTGAATTCTTCTTCAATACCGACCGTAAAAAACGTCTGGAAGACCATCTGCCGCGTCTACAAACCGTGCTGTTCCAGCAACAGCTGGGCACGCTGCGCGACAAGACCGACCGTATTCAGGCGCTGGCGGGCTGGATTGCCGGTCAGATTGGCGCTGACGTCAACCACGCCACTCGTGCGGGCCTGCTCTCCAAGTGCGACCTGATGACCAACATGGTCTTCGAGTTCACCGACACCCAGGGCGTGATGGGGATGCACTACGCGCGCCATGATGGTGAAGCGGAAGATGTGGCCGTGGCGCTGAACGAACAGTATCAGCCACGCTTTGCCGGTGATGACCTGCCGTCTAACCCGGTGGCCTGCGCGCTGGCGATCGCCGATAAGATGGATACTCTGGCGGGTATCTTCGGTATTGGTCAGCATCCGAAAGGCGACAAAGACCCGTTTGCGCTGCGTCGTGCCGCGCTGGGCGTGCTGCGCATCATCGTTGAGAAGAACCTCGCTCTTGATCTGCAAACGCTGACCGAAGAAGCGGTGCGTCTGTATGGCGACAAGCTGACCAATGCCAACGTAGTCGATGATGTGATCGATTTTATGCTGGGTCGCTTCCGCGCCTGGTATCAGGATGAAGGTTACACCGTCGACACTATCCAGGCGGTACTGGCGCGTCGTCCGACCCGTCCGGCAGATTTTGATGCCCGCATGAAGGCGGTGTCTCATTTCCGTACCCTGGAAGAAGCCTCTGCGCTGGCGGCGGCGAACAAGCGCGTCTCCAACATCCTAGCGAAAGCCACTGAGCCGCTGAACGATATCGTCCACGCCTCCGTACTGAAAGAAGCGGCGGAAATTGAGTTGGCCAGACATCTGGTTGTGCTGCGTGATAAGCTTCAGCCGTACTTTGCCGATGGTCGTTATCAGGAAGCGTTGATTGAGCTGGCGGCACTGCGCGCGCCGGTGGATGAATTCTTCGAAAATGTCATGGTTAACGCGGAAGAGAAAGATATCCGTATCAACCGCCTGACGCTGTTGTCGAAACTACGCGAACTGTTCCTGCAGGTTGCGGATATTTCGTTACTGCAATAAGCGTTCAGTTAAATAAACAAAAACCTGCTCTCGGGCAGGTTTTTTTATAACATAAATAGTATTAGTTGATTCGCTAATAATTCTGTAACTCATAGACGCGGCTATCTCTATTGATTGGCAAGAATTATTTCAGGAATACATTAACGCTGGCGGTACGGATATTGGCGTTAGAATAGCTGCGGGTGCTTGAGACTGTTTGTCTCAGGTATTCACCAAAAGGCAGACAGAGAAAATCCCCACCTGACTATACCCAAAATAATTCGAGTTGCTTAAAGGCGGCAAGGGAGTGAGTCCCCAGGAGCATAGATAACTATGTGACTGGGGTGAGCGAGCGTAGCCAACACATAAGCAACTTGAAGTATGAAGGGTATATAAATCAAAAGTGCACTGCGCCCATTATTGATCTCTTCAATAACGAAGCGATCTCCTGCAGTATTTCAGAACGTCCAACTATGCCGATGATCGATGACATGCTCATGAAGGCATTTGCCAGACTTGATGCGGGTACCAATCCGGTTCTTCATTCAGATCAGGGCTGGCAATACCGTCATTGATGGTACCAGTATCAGTTACGAGAGTTTGGCATCATCCAAAGTATGTCCCGCAAAGGCAACTGCCTTGATAATGCCTGTGCAGAATGTTTTTTCGGGACTTTAAAATCAGAAAGTTTTTACACCAGTAAATTTAAGGATATTGATGAACTTAAGATAGCTATTGAGGATTACATACGATACTACAATACCCGACGAATTAGCCTTAAATTTAACGGACTCAGCCCGGTTGAATACCGCCTAAAGAGCTATCAAGGCCGAAATTAACAAGGTCTGTACAGGGATGCTATCAGGAAACCTGAACGTTGGTGGATACGCTCACGTAAATGTCTGCTATGAGCGAGGAACGGACGCCCTATTTCACAAAAATTAGTATTGTTCTACAAGTAACTCTCACAATGAGGTTTTATGAAAATCAGAAGGTTCAGTAATGGGGATGAAATATCGTTATTCTGAGTTGCCACGGATAATCTAGACACTTTCGAGTCGTCGGTAATATCGGTTTTCATATTCTGTCGGTGGCATCTTATCGCTCGAACCATGCCGACGCTTACTGTTATAAAACATTTCGATGTAATCA